>CAZPOZ010000034.1:0-12343 GCA_964588235.1 uncultured Planctomycetales bacterium | reverse complement strand
ATGCGCCTCGACTCACCCTGCGGGCGCCCTTCGCCGGCGTCGCCCAGCACGGGCAGCTGGTGCGCGGGCGCTGGGCGGGGGTGGAGGAGACCGCGCGCGCGCTGCGTCCCGGCCAGAAGGTGCGGGCCGAGCAGGTGCTGTTCACCGTCTTCCGCGCCGGCGACCTGCGTCTGCGCGCCTCGCTGCCGGAAGCCAGCCTGTTCCAGGTGAAGGAGGGCTCCACCGGCACGGTGGCGCCCACCGCCGACGAGTCCCTGGCGCTGCCCGTGACCCTGCGCTGGATTTCCCCCGCCGCGGTCGAGGGCAAACACGACCTGCTCCTCAGCCTGGGCGCGGGCGACCCGCGCCTGGTGCCGGGGCTGACGGGCAAGCTGCGCCTGCGCACGAAGGAGCGCGGGGACGCGCTCACGGTGCCCGAGGGCGCCCTCAGCCGCGACGGCGAGACCACGCTCGTGCACGTCTGGGCCGACGGCAAGGCGGCGGCCCGCCCGGTGAAGGCGGGCGCCACGAGCGAAGGCCGCGTCGAGATCCTCGGCGGGCTGAGCGCGGGCGAGCGCGTGCTCGCCAAGGCGCCCTGCTCGAAGTGAGCGCGCGCCCCGGCTCCCCTCCGCGCCCCGCGAGCGCCGCGCTCCACGGGGTCGTGCTGGCCGCGCTGCTGGCCCTGGGCGGTCCGGCGCGGGCCGGCGACCCGCCCGCCCCGCCCGCGCCCGCGCCCGCCGCCCCGGCCGCCCCGGCCGCCCCGGCCGCCCTCACCCGCGAGGCCCTGGAAGCCTCCATCGCCCGTGGCACGGCCTACCTGCTGGCGAGCCAGAACCGCGACGGTTCCTGGGGCTCGCCGGCCAGCAACCTCTGGGACATCTACGCCCCGCCGCCGGGCTCTCAGCAGGCCTTCGCCGTGGCCTCCTCGGCGCTGGCCCTGATCGGCCTGCTCGAGGCCGGCGGCTCCACGCCCGAGTGGGAGCGCGCGGTCGGACGCGCCTCCGCCTGGCTCGTGGCCCACCACGCCGTGGGACGGCCGACGGCCGACGTGCTCTACAACACCTGGGCGCACGCCTACGCGCTGGAGGCCTTCGCGCGACTGCTCGCCCGGGAGACCGACGCCGAGCGCCGCGCCGGCCTGCGGGCGGCGGCCGAGGCGGCCATCGAGCGGCTGGACCGCTTCCAGTTCGCCGAGGGTGGCTGGGGCTACTACAACTTCGAGGAGCGCACGCGGCGCCCCGGCCCGGGCTCGACCAGCTTCAGCACGGCCACCTGCCTCGTGGCGCTCGGGCTGGCCCGCGACCAGGGCCTGACGGTGCCGCCGCGGCTCATCCCCCGCGCGCTCACCGACCTGGACCGCTGCGCTTACCCGGACGGCTCCTTCGCCTACGGCTACTACATCCACCTCGTGCCGCGCATGGGCGTGAACCAGATCAAGGGCAGCCTGGCGCGCACGCCGGCCTGCCTGCTGGCCTACAAGGCCTTCGGGCGCGAGGTCGCCCCGGCGCGCCTGCAGAAGGCGCTGGACGACCTCGAGGCCCATGGGCACTTCCTGCGCATCGCCCGCAAGTACCCCTTCCCGCACGAGACCTGGTACCAGAACTCCGGCTACTTCTGCTTCTACGGCTACTACTACGCCTCGCTGCTGGCGGCGCTCCTGCCGCCGCCCGTGCGCGACGCCCACCTGGGCCGCATCGCCGCCCACCTCGCGCCCCTCCAGGAGAAGGACGGCTCGTGGTGGGACTACCAGATCTTCAGCTACCACAAGGCCTACGGGACGGGCTACGTGCTCTCGGCCCTCGCGCGGGCCCGCGTGGCCCTCCCGGCGTCACCCCCCGCCCCGGCCGCCGGGCCGGCCTCGCCCGCCCCTCGCTGACGGGGCGGAAGCCGACCCGTTCAGGCGCGTCCGGACCGCGACGCCCGCTCGCCCCCGCGCACGCCGAGCGTGACGGCGGGCGCCTCGCCGAACACCGCCCGGTACTCGGAGGCGAAGCGCCCCGTGTGCAGGAAGCCGTGGGCGCGCGCCACGGCCTTGACCGTGGCGCCGGGCGTGCCCACGAGGCGGCGCAGCTCGCCGCGGACCCCGTGGAGCCGCCGGCGCCGGAGGTAGGCCAGCGGCGACAGCGAGAGCCGGCGCAGGAACACGTGCTGCAGCGTGCGCTCGCTCACGCCGAGGGCCGCGCACAGGTCGCCCACGTACACGCAGGCCTCGGGGCGGGCCTCGAGGCAGCCCTCGGCCTCCCGGATCAGCCGCGCGGCGCGGTCGGGCGTCGAGCGGGGCGGACGGCGGGACCCCGGCACGCACGCGGGCAGCAGCAGGTCGAGCCAGGCCTCCACCGCCTGGGCCACGTGCGCCGCCTGCTCGGGCTCGCCGGGCTGGGCCCAGGCGCAGCGCGCCCCCAGCGCCGCCGCGCCGGCGCGCAGGCGGGGCGTCAGCCGGAGCGCGACCGGCGCCGAGCCCGGGACGAGGGGCTCCGCCCCGCCCCAACGCTCGGCGCGCGCGCCCCAGACCTGGAGCGGCACGTGGACCGTGGCGTAGACGTAGCCGGGGGGGGTGTAGCCCTCGTAGCCGGACCCGGGGCCGAAGAGCAGCACGCGGCCGGCCGTCACGCGCTCGCCCGAGAGGGCGGCCGGTCCCGGCACCCGCAACGGCACCACCAAGGCCACGTAGCCGGGCGTGGTCGTGGCCCGCACGCGCAGGCCCTGCGGCTGCTCGCAACGCGTGACGCGCACGCCCCCCGCCTCGGAGGTGACGAAGTCCGCCCGGAAGGGCCCCCGGCCCAGCTGGACCATGTCCACGGCGGGCGCGCGCACGGCGCTGCGCAGGTGGTCCAGGTCGTGGATCGGCGTGCGCAGCACCCGTGCGACCGGCTCGGGGGCGGGCAGCGCCGCGGAGGGGCGGGACTCGGGGCCCACCGGCGACCTACTTCGGGCCGCCCTGGGGCGGCGCCGCCCCCGGAGGGGGCTGGGGGGGCTGGGAGGCCGGGACGGCCGCCGCGAGCAGCGCGACGAGCCTCGCCCGCGGGCCGAGCCAACGCTGGCGCAGCAACGAGCCCCACTGCGCGGCCGAGCCGCTCCCGTGCGCCTCGGCCGCGTTGCGCGCTCCACGCAGCCCCTCGAGCAGCTGCGCGGCCTGCTCCGCGGCGGGCGATCCCGGGGGCAGCAGCCGCGCGGCCTCGCCCCGCAGGCGGTCCTCCTCGGCGGCCTGGAGCGCGGCCGTGACGGCCCGCAAGGCGAACTTGTGCAGCGACAGCGTGCGGCGCTGGAAGGACAGCCCGTAGGCGACGCGCGCCTGCAGGTCGCTCACCTGCTGGAGGAGCCGCTCCCAACGCTCCAGGTCGCGTGCGTAGCGCTCGACCTCGATCTCGGCCGTGCGCAGCAGGTTCCAATACTGGACGACCTCCTCGGCCCAGATCACCTGCCCGCTCGCGGCCTTGGTGGCCAGGGTGGCGGCGGAGGACTCCAGGCGCTCCAGGGCGCGGTCGGGGGCGGTGGGGTCGGGGGGGCCCGGCTCGGGGCCCACGTTGCCGAAGGAGGTCGGCCGCGTGAGCGTGATGCGCACGGTGCGGTACTGCTGCAGGGCGCCGTCGAGCTCGGTGTAGAGCCCCGCGAGCTCGCGCACGGCCGCGTCCCACGAGGCCGGCTGCAGGTGCTGCACGCGGCCGTCGGGCCCGCGCACCCAGCGCGGCTTCTCCGACAGGCGCCGCAGGCGCCCGGCCATGCGACCGGCGCGCGGCTCGAGGATCGCCTTCCACGCGTCGTAGAGCCCGTGGTCGGTGGGCGTGCGCGGGGGCGGGCGCCCGAGCGCGGCGACCTGGGCCTCCAGGGTGGCCAGGAACACGAGCAGGTCGGGGGCCTCCGGCGGCGCGGGCTCCCCGGCCTGCCCCGGAGCCGCGGCGCCCGGTCCCGCCGGCGGCGGCGCCGGGGCCTCTGCCGGGGGAGGCGCCTGCGGCGGCGGGGGCGTCTCGCCTCCGGGCAGGGGCGTGACGGGCGGCTCGGCCCGTGCGGGGCCCGGGGCGCCCGCGAGCAGCACGAGGGTCACGAGCGCGTACGGAGGAAGGCGGCTCGGCACGTTCGTCCACCCGGCGGGGCGGCGCTCCGGAGGGGGCCGCTCCCCGCGCCCAGTGTACGCCGGGCTCGCGACCGGACGGCGTCGGGGACCGCGGGCCCGTCCGGCCCGCGGGGCGCCGACCCGCGACGCGCTGCCGTCGCCCCCCCACCGTGGCGCGGGGGGCGCCTCGGGCGCCTCTAGAATGGGGCGCAGGCTTCCCGCCGGAGCGTCCCTCGTGACCAAACAGACCCCCGCCGCAGGCAGGGACGACGAGCGCCTGTTCGGCGGGCTGGGCAGCCCGCTGGTGGGCTTGGCCAAGACCCGCTCGCTCGAGGCCGGGCAGGTGCTGCTGGTCGAGGGCGCCCCCACCGACACGCTCTACCTGATCGAGTCGGGAGAGGTGGACGTGCGGCTGTCCACGGCCCGGGGGCCGGTCGAGGTGGGCGTGAAGGGCCCCGGCTCGTGGGTGGGCGAGATGGGCATGCTCGTGCCCGGCCCCGCCTCGGCCACGGTGGTCGCGCGCACGCCGACGACGGTGACCCCCATCCCGCACGATCGCTACCTCGACCTGCTGGCGCGCGAGCCGCGGCCGATGGGCGTGGCGCTGTGCCGGATCGCCTGCGACCTCGCCCGGCGCATCCGACGCACGGCGGAAGCCGACGTGAAGGTCGGCCCCGACGGCCACCTGATGCTCCTGGCCCACTTGAAGGCCCTCTCCGGGGTGGACCGCGTGGAGGGCCCCGCGGCCACCCGTCCGAGCCAGGAGTCGCGCCGGGCCATGCCGCGCGTGGACGGCGCGGCGCTGCTGGGCACGCTCGATCACCTGGGCCTGTTCAAGGGGGCGACCGAGGCCGAGTCGCGCCACCTGGCGGGGCTGCGCACGGCCCTCTCCAACCTCGCGCTCACCGGCGTCTCGGTCCAGACCTACCTGCACGCGGAGCCGATCGTGAAGCCGCACGAGCGCGCCGACGGAGTCTTCGTGCTGCTCACGGGACAGGCCCGGGTGGTGGCCGGCGACCCGCAGTCGGCCCTGCACGTGGACAAGCTGCTCGGGCCGGGGGCCGTCTTCGGCCACCAGGCCTTCTTCGACGACCACCTGCGCTCGGCCGCCGTGAGCGCGCACGGCGCGGCCGTGACGGCGGTGCTCTGGCCCACGGCGGTGGGCGAGATCCTGCGCGAGGCCGAGAAGGGCGTGCCCCTGTGGCTGCCGGTGCTCGACTGGTTCGGCCGCCAGCTGGTGCGCGACGCCCGCGACCTCAACGCCCGCCTCCTGGCGGCCTTCGGCGGCCCCAAGCGGTAGTGCTGCGCAGCGCGCGTCGGGGCGGGACCGTGCGACGCGCTGGGCTCGAGGGCGCTCGCGGCCCTTCCTCGGGCTCGTGGGGTCGGCACCCAGGTTGCCGCCTCCTCCGGGCCGCTCCGGGCGCACCGCTTACGGGGCGCCCGCCCTCTTGCCGGCCCCTGGGCCCTGCGCTAGGGTCCCGAGGGAGGTCGGCATGGACTTCGCTCAGCTGGCGGGATCCGGGGCGTCGCCGGGCGACGGGGACGTGGGCACGGCGCCGTGGCTCGAAGACCTGGATGCCGCCTACGGCGACCGGGTCCCGCTGCTCGTCTCGGTCGTGCAGGGGCTGTCGCTGCAGAACGACCTGCCCGGGATCATGGCCCTGGTGCGCGGCGCGGCGCGACGGCTCACGGGCAGCGACGGCGCCACCTTCGTCCTGCGGGAGGGCGACCTGTGCCACTACGCCGACGAGGAGGCGATCGCCCCGCTGTGGAAGGGGATGCGCTTCCCGCTCTCGGCCTGCGTGAGCGGCTGGGCGATGCAGCACCGCGCGGCGGCCGTGATCCCCGACGTGTACGCCGACCCCCGCGTGCCGGCCGACGCCTACCGACCGACCTTCGTGCGCAGCCTGGTGATGGTCCCCATCCGGCGCCGCGCGCCCCTGGGCGCCATCGGGGTCTACTGGGCGGAGCCGCATCACCCGACGCGGACCGAGGTGGCGGTGCTGCAGGCGCTGGCCGACGGCACGTCGATCGCGATGGAGAACGTGCGCATCCGCGCCGAGCTCGAGCAGCGCGTGCGCGAGCGCACCCGCGAGCTCGAGGAGGCCAACCGCGAGCTGGAGGCCTTCTCCCGCACCGTGGCGCACGACCTGCGCGGGCCCCTCACGGGGCTGCGCGGCTACAGCATGCTGCTGCTGGAGCAGCTGGGCCCCTCGCTGGACGCGCGCCATGCCGGGAGCCTCCGGTCGATCGACCTGCTCGCCAAGCGCATGGGCTCGCTGATCGACGACCTGCTGCGCTTCGCGCAGGTGGGCCGCAGGCCGCTGGCGAAGAGCGACACGGACCTGTCGGCCCTGGCCCAGCTCGTGGCCGAGGTCGCCGTGCGCTCGGCCGGCGGGACGGCGCGCGTGGAGGTCGCCCCGGGGATGCGCGCCACCTGCGACGCGGCCCTCCTCCGCGTGGTGCTCGAGAACCTGCTCGGCAACGCCGTCAAGTACGCCTCGCGGGTGCCCGCCCCGCGCATCCGCGTCTTCGAACGCGACGTCGAAGGGACGCGGCGCTTCTGCGTGCACGACAACGGGGCCGGCTTCCCGCCCGAGCGGGCGGCCGAGCTGTTCCAGCCCTTCAAGCGCCTGCACACGCAGGACGAGTTCGAGGGCACGGGCCTGGGCCTGGCGACGGTGGCCCGGATCGTGGAGCGCCACGGGGGAGCGGTGTGGGCGGAGGGGCGCCCGGGGCAGGGGGCGACCTTCTCCTTCGCGCTCGGGGGCTGAACCCGCGCACGTGCGCGCGCACAATCCAGGGGGATGGAGCCGCCCGACCCCCCGCTGACCGAGGCCGAGTGGGAGGCCCACGCCCGCGGCGTGCGGCGCCTGGCCCACGCGCTCGTCTGGGACGCCGACCGGGCCGAGGACGTGGCCCAGGAGGCGCTGGCCCTGGCGGCCACGAGGCCCGGCCCGCCGCGCGCCTCGCTCCGGGCCTGGCTGGCCGGCGTGGTGCGCAACCTGGCGCGCAACCTCGTGCGCGGCGAGCGCCGCCGTCGCGAGCGCGAGCGCGCCGCCGCCCGGCCGGAGTCGCTCCCCGCGGCGGCGAGCCTGGTGGAGCGGCTCGAGCAGCAGCGGCGCGTGCTCGACGCCGTCATGCGGCTCGAGGAGCCCGCGCGCAGCACGGTGGCCCTGCGCTACTTCGAGGGGCTGTCCAACGAGGCCGTGGCCGCGCGTCTGGGCGTGCCGCCCGAGACGGTGCGCACGCGCCTGAGGCGCGCGCGCGAACGCCTGCGGGCGGACCTGGACGCCGGCAGCGAGCAGGGCCGTCGGGGCTGGGTGCTGGCCCTCCTCTTGCCCCCCGGCCCCCCTGCCCCCACGGGCGCCGCGCTGCTGGCCGCGGCCTCGGCCGCCGGAGGAGTCGCCGTGAAGCACACGCTGGTCCTGGTCGCGTTGGCGCTGGTCGCGGCCCTGGGCGCGGGCGCATGGCTGCTCTCGGGTCCGGCCGGGCGCGGGTCGGGGGGCGGACGGGCGCCCTCCGAGGGCCCCGACGCCGCCGGCTCGGGCCCGTCCGCCGCCGGGCCCCGGCTCGAGGGCCGAACGGGCCCGGGCACGGCCGCGGAGGGGGCGGAGCCGCCTGCGGCCGGCCTCCCCGGCCCACCGCCCATCGACCTCGCGTCGGTGGACCGCGAACGCGACCTGCACGGCACCGTCCTGAGCCCGACGCGGGCCCCGGTCGCGGGGGCGCGGGTGCGCGCGCTGACGCTGAATCCGCTGCCCGTGGACCCCCAGGGCCTGCGGCCGTGGTTCGAGGAGCGCGTGCTGGCCGAGGGCCGGAGCGCGGCGGACGGCGCCTTCGCGCTGCGCCTGGAACGCGGCGCCAGCGTGCACCTGAGCGTGGAGGCGCCGGGCTACGCCGACTGGGAGCGGCCTCACCTGCTCGTCGGCGGCCGGGTGGAGGTGGTGCTCGAGCCCGCCGTCCGGCTCGTCGTCGCGGTCGAGGACGCGCGCGGCGCCCCCGTCGCGGGCGCCCGGCTGCGCTTCTTCCAGGCGGGCTCCCTCACGGTCGGGCTGCCCCGCGCCCCCTACGCCTTCCGCCGCGAGGGCACGACGCAGGCCGAGGGCCGCTGCACCTTCGAAGGGCTGCCGGCCGGGGCCTGGGGCTTCCTGGACGTATCGGCGCCGGGGCTGGGGCTCCCGGCCTGGGAGCGCCTCGTGCTCCCGGCGGCCCCGGCAGGCGCGGAGCACGTCCACCGGCTCACGCTGCCCGACGGGCGCACGGTCCGCGGGCGCGTGCGGGACGCCGACACGGGGGCGCCGCTCGCGGGCGCCCTGGTCGGCGCGGGCTGGATGCGGAGCCAGGCCGTCCGGACCGACGCCGAGGGCCGCTACGAGTTCCCCGGCTGGACGGGAGCGGGCTCGCAGGAGCTGTACGCCTCGGCCGCCGGGCACGCGCTCACGGGCAGCCGGGTCGGCGAGCGGCAGGAGATCGACTTCGACCTGCCCCCCTCGCGGCCCTTGAGCGGCCGAGTCGTGGACGGGGCGGGCGCGCCCGCCGCGGGTGCGACCGTCCTGGCGCGCACGGACCGGGATCCCAACGGGGCCACGCTGGGCAGCCGGACGACCGGCCCCGACGGGCGCTACGCCTTCGACGACCTGCGCACCGACGCGCGCTACCGCCTCACGGCCACGCGGGGGGGAGACCTCGCCGGCCCGATGGAGGTCGGGGAGGGGACGGATCCCGTGAACGCGCCCGACCTCGCGCTGGGAGCGGGGAGGCGCGTGGAGGGCCGCGTGCGCGACGCACGCGGCGAGCCGGTGGCGGGCCTGGAGGTGCTGCTCTCCGGTCACCGCGGCTTCTGCCTGACCGACGACCTGGGCCGGTTCCGTCTCGGAGGCGTGCCGGCGGGCCCCCGCACCCTCAGCGTGCGAGGGGACGGGCGCGCGCGCCTGGAGCGAGAGCTCCCGGGCGCGCCCCACGACCTGGTCGGGCTCGAGCTCACCCTGGCGGCCTCCCGCCCCCTCACGGTGCGGGTGGAGCTGGTGGATCCGGGCGGCGCGGCGCTGCCCGAGGGGACGACGGTCGTGGCCACGGGCGCCGACGGGTCGGTGCGCACGGCGTACCTGGACGGGCGGGGGCAGGCGCGCCTGGAGGCGCCGGAGGGCGAGGCCGTGCTGACCCTGAGGGGCGTGGCCGCCGGCTGGTGGGCGCCCGAGCCGCAGCGCGTCCCCGCCGACCGCTCCGAGGCCGTGCTGGTGGTGCACCGCGCCGGGTCGGTCCCCGGCGAGGTGCGCGGGCCGGGGGGGCAGCCGGTGCCCTTCGCGCAGGTGGTCGTGCGTCCGGCGGGCCGCGAGCCCCTGGTGGTCGCGGCCGACGAACGGGGCCGCTTCGAGGCCTTCGTGCCGCCGCAGGCGCGCTGCGAGCTCGAGTTCGAGGGCCGGGCGGGCAGCGCCGAGGAGCCCGGGCGCGCGACGGAGCGGACGCCGGCCCTGTACGCGCGGCTCAGCGACGTCGTCGCGGGCTCGGGCACGGCGATCCTGCACGCCCGCGAGGTGGAGAGCGACGCGGCGCTCCTGCTGGTGCTCACGGGGCCGGACGGGCTCCCGGTGGAGGAGGCCGTGGCGCTCGCGGGCGACCCCCTGCGCCGCGCGGTGAGCGACGCGCAGGGGCGGGCGCGCCTGGAGGGCCTGCGGGGGCGCCCGCTGACGCTGACCGTCCACGCCCTGGGGGGCCGCACGCGCGAGCTGGGCTGGCTGCCCCTGGAGCTGCACGACGTGACGCCTCAGGGTCAGACGCTCGCGCTCCGCTTCCGCCAGGGCCACCGGCTGCGGGGGCGCCTCAGCGGGACGGGATCCCAGGCGGGCAACCTCGCCGTGCGGGCGGTGCGGGACGGGCGGGTGCTGGCCTTCGCGAACACGGACCGGGAGGGCGCGTTCACGCTGGTGGTGGACCCGGAGCGCGACTTCCCGCTGGTGGTGGAAGCCAGCGCCACGACCCAGGCCGAGTTCTCGCTGCGGCTGCCGCTGGACCGTCCGCCCGCGGCCCCGCTCGAGCTCGCCCTGCCGCCCCGGTAGCCGTCGCGGCGTTCCCGCAACGCCCCCAGCGGGGGACACCGGCTCGAGAGGCCCTTGGCGAACCGACCCGCAGAGGTGGAGCAGCGGCCTCCAGGCCACGTCTCCTCCTCAGGGACCTTGGCGTTCACCCACGCCTGGAGACGTACTCCAGGAACGGGGGGGCGAAGCGCCATGTCGCCTTGCCCGTCGGCGACAGCACCCCGCTCTCCCGCAGGCGGTCGATCAGGCTGCTCATCGACGGGTCGTCGGCCTTGCCGGTGAAACGCGCAAGGTCGTCCGGCCCGAGCGTGGTCTCGGCCCCGACGGCGATGCGCGCCTGCCGGAACCTCTTGAACGCGCGCTCCAAGGGCACCGAGAGCGGCTCCACGAGATGGAACGTGCGCGTTCCGCGCGCGTGCCAGACCATGTCCCTCGCCTCGAGCTTCTCGAGCCTGCGCTTGGTCGCGTCGAATGCCTCCCCGAGGCTGCGCGCGAGCCGATCGACCGACTGCGCCCCCCCGGCACGGCGCAGCGCGACGACGTAGCGCCGCTCGTCGGGCTCCAGGCCGAAGGGCCCGAAGGCGGCCAGCCACGCCTGGGTGCTCTCGTCGTACCGGGACTTGGTCGAGAGCCGGACGATGAAGAAGTCCGCACGCTCCTCGAGCTCGGGCTCGTCGAGCTCGACGTGGGACATGGCACCGAAGATGCGCCGCATGCCCTCCCGCTGATCTCGCGTGTAGCCGAGATCGCGGAGCACGCGCATGATCAGAGGGTTCCGTGAACGGTGCACCCCCGCCCGGGATCGCAGGTCGGCCACCGTCAGCGGCTCGGGCAGCGCCCCCGGGCTGCGGAACTCCACCCGGTCCGGATACACGACCACTTCGACGGCACCGCCCTCGATCGCGTAGTTCCGGTGGGCGACGGCGTTGACGATGCACTCCTCCACGGCCTCGGACGGAAGCAGCTGGGCGCGGGCGAAGAGGTGGGACTCCTTCCGCTCGACTTCGAGCATGCTCCCGAGCGCGATCGTCGCCTCGCGAATCGTGCGGCTGATGGGACCTGGGAACTCCCGCTCGCGCGTGGCCAATCCACGCCCGTAGCCCTCCTTCTCGGCAAGCGACGTCCGCAGGCGCAGGCGGTTGTTCGGATGCCACCACAGGGGCTCGTTGGCGAAGAGCAGCAGCGCCGCTCGACGCAGGGCCACGCTCCCGTTGCGACCCTCGAGCAGGTTCCAGTAGCGGAGCAGGCCCTCCACGTGTCGCCGCTCGGCGAACCGAACCAGGTGAGGCTGCTGCGCGACCTCGGGCCACGGCAACGACAGGTCGGCGAGGGTCGCCTCCGGCACGGGACGCGACTCGTACGCGGTGTCGCCTGACCGCTGGGTCCTCCGGCGCGTGATGTCCTGCGGGGGAACGGGCTCGCTCTTCGGGCCCTTGCGCCACAGGACGCGACCCGTCCCGGTGACGGCGATCTCGGCCGACTCCTCGACACGGAACCAGACCACACGGTGCCCATCGACCTCGAGCTGCTGCACCTTCGCGCCCACGTCCGGCCGGAGGTGCCTCGAAGCCTGGCTCAGGTACGCGAGCCGGTCCGCATCGTAGGGGACGCCCGTCACGGTGCCGCTGTCCTCGACGCCGATGAGGACGTCGCCGCCATCCGAGTTGGCGAGCGCGACGAGCGCCTCTTGGACGTCGAGGGCCACGTCCTTGACGGGCCTGGGCGAGCGACCTTCGGGCAGGTACTCCCAGGCGGTCTTGAACTCGCAGTAGTAGCTCTCGCCGGATGCGATGAGCGCTCGGACGATGTCCTCATGGTCGGCGCGAAGGCTCACCCGGGAATCCTACCCAGGGGGGCACCGGGCGCGTCGCGCGACGCGCCCACGGGTAGTGGGGTCAGCTTGCGATCCTGACGCCCTACTGGGGCACACCGGCGCGCTGGATGGCGGTTCTGCTGGGCGCCCCGCAAGCGGGGCGCCGTGGAAGGCCCGCCGCGGCGAGGCCGCCCCCGCCGCCGCGTGCGGCGGCGCTGGCACGCACCGGCCTACGCAACGAGCCGCTGCGGGCCTGAGCGCGCCCAGCCCAACGCGTCGCCCGCCCTGGGCGGGAGGGAACGAGCCCACCACCCGCCCACGGGCGGAGCCCCAGGTTGGTCTCTCCGGCGTGCGGGCTCCGGCCTCCCCGGGCCCGGAACGCCCGCTGCCCGCAGGCGCGAGGGCGTTGGTGGCCAGGGCCGGAGTTGAACCGGCGACCCTGCGATTTTCAGTCGCATGCTC
>CAZPOZ010000033.1:0-12447 GCA_964588235.1 uncultured Planctomycetales bacterium | reverse complement strand
CTACGACGAGGCGATCCGCTTGCAGGTGCCCATCCAGCGCACCGACCGACCCGACTGGGCCAACGATCTCGCTACTGCTCACATGAACCGCGGCACTGCACTCCAGATGATGGGCGACTCCACGTCCCTCCAGCATGCCGTCCAGGCCTACGACGAGGCGATTCGCCTGCGTGAGTCCATTCAGCGCGCCGACCGACCCGACCGGGCCAATGGCCTCGCCGCCGCTCACATGAACCGCGGCAACGCGCTCCAGAAGTTGGGCGACCCCGCCTCTCTCCAGCGCGCCATTCAAGCCTACGACATCGCAATCCGCCTGTGTGCGTCCATCCAGCGCGCCGACCGCCCCGACTGGGCCAACGACCTCGCCGTCGCTCACATGAACCGCGGCAATGCGCTCGAGGAGTACGGCGACACCGCCTCCCTCCAGCGCGCCGTCCAGGCCTTTGACGAGGCGATCCGCCTCCATGAGTCCATTCAGCGCGCCGACCGCCCTGACTGGACCATTGACCTCGCCGCCGCTCACATGAACCGCGGCAACGCGCTCCAGAAGTTGGGCGACTCGGCCTCCCTCCAGCAGGCGGTGCTGGCCTACGACGAGGCCATCCGCCTGTTCGAGACCGTCCAGCGCGCCGACCGCCCCGACTGGGCCATTGACCTCGCCAGCGTGTACTTCAATCGAGCCAATGTAGTGCGCCTGCAGGGAACGTCCGCAGCGCATGAGCAGGCGGTCGAGACCTACACGCAGGGCCTCGGTCTGCTCATGGTCGCGACGCAGGCCCACGGAGAGCGGATAGGAGCCGTGCCCCTTGAGTGGCAGGTGAACCGCGCGAAGATGCTGAGGATTCGGGGCCTGACGCTCTGGCTCCTGAACCGCCGTGGGGCAGCGAACGCCGACTGGAGCCAGGCCTGGGCCGACGTGCTCCCGGCTCTGTTGCGCCACCGCCATCTCGAAGGCGTCAGTGTGGCCGAACGGACCCTACCGTTGCTCCTCGAGGGGCTCGCGGCGAGCGGAGAGTGGCAACGCTCCCTCGACGTGGCCCGGGAGGCGCTCGACCGCCTGGAGGACCGGCGGAGCGTGTACGACACGCTCGACGCCCACCTGCAACGCACGGCCGCCGCGAACGTCCCCCGGACGCTCCGTGAGCAGGCGCTCCGGCTCGTGTACGAGGCGGAGCAGCGCCACCTCAGGCTGTTCGGCGACAACGCCTGGGCCGCCCTCCGCAGGGCGCGGGCGCTGGCGAGGTTGGGGTCCGTCGAGGCCGCGCGTGGCCACCTGAAGGCCTGGTCGGGCCGTCACCCGACCGACTGGACCGGCCCCGCCGCGGAGCTGCACCTGGCGTTGCTGCTCGACCGGCCCAGCGAGGCGCGCAAGCACCAGCAGCGGACGCTCGACCTCCTGCGGGCAGAGCTTTCGAGTGCGGACGAGGCCTTCCTGCGGGACGCCCGACGGAACTTGGGACCGATGCTCGACGACCTGGTCGCAAGCGGCGTGGACCTCGAGCTGGCCGATCTGCGCGCGGCGACGGGCCCCGCGGCCTTCGCCCACAATGCCGAGGTGCGGCTGCGCGCCAGCCGCTGGATCGGGCGCGTCGAGGAGCTGGGGGCGCAACTGGGCCTCGGGAGCCCCCGAGGCGCCGAGGCGCAGGCGGCACGCCTCCGGGCCCACGAGCAGGCCGAACGGGAGCTGCACGAGGCGGGGGTCCGGTTCGAGCTCGAGCAGACTCACCGCGAGCGGACCTTCGAGCTGGACAAGGCCTATCGCGAGCAGACGGCGATGCTGCGCGACGGCCACGCGCGGCTGGAGCTTCGCCTGGAGGCCTACGACGCGCTGCTGGGGCGCGTACTGGGCGCACGGCTGGCCAGGTTCCGGGAGCGCGTCAGTGCTTTGGTGGCTGAGATCGGCCCGCCCCCGGCGGACGAGGGCGCCCTGGAGGCGTGGCGGACGCGCAAGACCGACCGGATCGCCGCGCTGGTGTGCGAGTTCGCCAACGCAGCGCCCGAGGCTCAGCGGCGCGCGGCCATCGACCGGGTCCACGCCCGGCTGGGAGATCACCTCCACCACCTGAGCGCCGAGGAGCAGCGGCTCCTCGCCACTGCGGCCGAGCTGGTGCACCACCCCCACGCCCCGTCCCTCTCGCCACATCTCGTCGCGCTGGGCGTCGCCCACGCGGTTGGCCTGCTGCTCGCGCGCCGGGTCGTGAAACCGACCTGCGACGGCTTGGACGACGAGCACCGGCGGCGCCTCGTGGCCTACGCCCAGGCCGCCCGCAACGACTGGAACCCGCTCGTGCGCCTGGCGCACATGCTGGCAGGCACGGATCGGAGCACGCACCTGATGCCGATGCTGCATGCGGTGCAAGAGATGCTGAGCGGGCGGCACGGGCCCGAGAAGCACCTGCCCGTACACGTCATCGCCCTCCACCTGTCCAGGTCGGGCGCCGCCAAGCACCCGGAGGCGCTCCTCCACGCGCCGCCGCAGGCCCGGGAGGCCCTTTGCGAAGGCACCCCCCCGCCCCTGGAGCGCTTCGTGGGGGTACGGAACCGCTGTGCCCACCCCGAGGGCGGCGACATCCCCGGGGTGGAGGCCGTGACCTACTGTCTCCAACTCGCCCTGGAGGCGCAGGTCGCGCTCGTGCCGCTGCTGCTGGACGCGCTGGAGGGCGTGCCGCAAGCAGAGGAGGGTGTGGCACGCGGGGCTCGCGCCCGCGGCTGGGGCGATTGACCGCGGCGCTCCCGGCGGGCATCGTAGGGTTGGCCCGCCCGGGAGACCGCGTGATGCCCCCTGCCGACGACGTTGCGCCCGACACGAACGGGGCTTCCGCTGCCGCAGACCCTTCGAAGGCCGCAGCCCAGGGGCGCCAGCAGCGGCTCGAGCAGGCCTCTGTGGCCGACCACTTCGTGGTCGGCATCTACCCCTTCTTCCACGGCGTCGAGATCGGCGACGAGCCGGCCCTGCGACGGGAGGGCGAGACCGGCCGCGTGGGGCGTGCGCTCCCTGCGGGCTTGTTCGGGCCGAGCGGCCTCTGGGCCTCTTGGCTCACGCGCCTGCCCCAACACGAGACCCTGGGTGCCCTCGGGGCGTTCGACGACTCCTACTTCTTCCTGCCCCACGTGCGCACGTTCCTCCATCCGGAGTTCCACGGCTACGAGCCCCCTGCGCCCGACGTGCTCCGCCGACGCCTGTCGTACGACGACGCCACGATCCGCACCCAGCTCGAGCACCGCGTGCAGGAGCTGGCTCGCGTCGCGGACCAGGAACCCGAGGCCTTCGCCGCGCTCGTCGGTCGGGGGCGGTCCGTGCACCTCACGCTGCGCCCCGACGTGCTCGCGCCTCTAGCCCGCTTCACGCTCGCCGCCGGCCAGGGCCCGGACAGGGCGCGGATCCCCGCGCGGCTCGTGTGGGCCGACCTCTGGCTGTTCCCCTACGGGGTTGGGCAGGTCGTCCTGCTCCTCCAGCGTGACGTCGAGCCGGCGCCCAAGCCCGGGACGGCCGTCCCGACCGACCTGGCCTGGCTCGACGCGCTGCTGGCGCCCCTGGCCCTGATCCATCCGCGCTACGTGGGTGACGAGGGGCACGCATTCATCCAGGTTCCCGGGCGGCAGACGCCGCTCCCCCTGCGCACGCTCCTGGACTTCCTCCTCCAGGGAGTGGCAGGACTCCCTCCCGGGGGCCCGGAGACCCAGGCGGAACGGGCTGCCTGGAAGCCCACGCGGACGCTGACCGCGTACGCAGGGGAGTGGGAGGAAGCGTCGAAGTCGCCGACCGCAGCCGCGTACGGCACCGTGGCCCTCCCCTACAGCCTGACGGACGCGGGCCAGGTGCATGGCGCCCGCCTGCTGACCTACGCCTACGTTCGGGCCCCTGCGCAGAAGCCGGACCCGGCCCTGGGCATCCCGGGATGGACGGCCTCGGAGGGGTTCCCGGAAGCCTGGCAGCAGCTCGGTCTGGAGACCGGCCTGCGCCAGCCTTGGCTGCGCGCGGCGGGGGCGCAGCACGACGGCGACGGCTCCTATCTGCTCGACGCATCCTGGGTCGCCCGCCAGGGCGTTGCGGGCCACACCTTCCGCCGCTACCGCAACTGGGCTGCCCTGGCCTACCACGAGTCGTTCCTGGCGGTCGCGCTCGAGTCGGACGGCTTCACGGGCTCGTACGACGCCGGTCTCTCGAAGAACCTCTACCACGACTACCTCAACCTCTACGTCTACGTCGTCTTCGTGCGCTTCGCCCTGCTGCGCTTCACCGAGCGGATGCAGCGCCCCGCTCCCCGCGCGCTGCGAGGCGCGGCCGAGGAGGACCACGAGACCGAGGCGCTGGAGCGGCTGCGCCGTCTGCACGAGCAGTTCCTGCTGTTCCGGCGCTCCCACTGGTTCGCCCGCGCCACGTCACGCGACCAGGGCGAGGAGCTGCGCGGGCTGATGATGAACGCCCTCGGCGTGCAGACCGACTACGCCCACATCGAGCAGACCCTGGACGACGTGGTCGAGGCGCTCGAGGTCCGGGGCGAGCGCGAGCGCAACCGCCGGATCCACCTGCTCACCGTCTGGTTCGCCCCGCTCACGCTGGTGCTGGCGCTCTTCAGCACCAAGCTCGTGGACCTGCCGAACACGGCCTGCCTCTGGGGGACGTTCGCCGCGCTGGCCCTCGGCGCCCTGGGCATCACCCGCCTGCTCGTCCGGTCGAAGGGGGATCGGAGCACCTGACGCCGGCGACGACGGCACAGGAGGGAGAGGTCCGCCCCCCGGCCCACGGCGCCGCTCCACCGGGTCGGCGCGCCCGCCCGTACACTCCGCGGGCGTGGGCGACGATCCCGTCCAGATCCCGGGCTACCGCGTGCGGCGCGAGCTGGGGCGCGGCGCCAGCGGCGTCGTCTACCTCGCCGAAGAGGCCGCCCTCGGACGCGAGGTGGCCCTCAAGGTGCTCAACGCCCCCGTCGCCCACGTGCCCGAGGTGCGCGCCCGCTTCGAACGCGAGATCAAGAGCGCCTCGCGCGTGCGCCACCCCGGCATCGTGCCCGTGCTCGCCGCCGGCGAGGCCGGTGGCCGCCTGTGGTACACGATGGAGCTCGTCGAAGGCCCCTCGCTCGACCGCGTGCTCGCCGAGTCGGGCACCGGCCGACTGCCCATGGGCCGCGCCGCCCGCATCGCGCTCGAGACCGCGCGCATCCTCGCCGCCGCCCACCGCGCCGGCGTCACCCACCGCGACGTCAAGCCCGCCAACGTGGCCCTGCTCACCGAGCCCGCCCCCGCGCTCGAGGCCTCCTCCGGCACCCGCCGCATGCTCGCCTCCTGGGTGCGCAGCGGCGGACGCGCGCGCGGCGAGCCCCTCGTGGACCGCCCCCGGCTCATGGACTTCGGCCTGGCCAGCGACGCCGCCGAGGCCCGGCTGTCCGAGTCGGGCATGCTCATCGGCACGCCCGGCTACATGGCCCCCGAGCAGTTCCGCGGCCGCAGCGGCGAGGTCGGGCCCGCCAGCGACCAGTGGGCGCTCGGCGTGCTGCTCTACGAGTGCCTCACCGGCCGCCTGCCCTTCCCCACCGACGACCTGCCCACCCTCGCCCGCCTCGTGGCCGAGGACGACCCCATCCCGCCTTCGCGCCTGGACCCGCGCATCGACCGCGACCTCGAGACGATCGTGCTCACCTGCCTCGCCAAGGCGCCGCGCGAACGCTACGCCTCCTGCGACGCGCTCGTGGCCGACCTGGAGGCCTGGCTGCGCGAGGAGCCCATCGCCGCCAAGCCGCCGGGCCTGGCGCGCCGCGCCCGCACCTGGGCCCGCCGGCACCCGCGCCTCACCACCGCGCTCGCGGCCCTGCTGCTGGCCCTCGTGGCCGGGGGGGCGATCCTGGCCCGCGTGGACCACGTGGAGCGGCGCCGCGTGGACGCCCTCGCCCAGGAGGCCCGCGCCGCCGAGGCCGCCTCCCGCTGGGCTCAGGCCGAGGAGCGCTACGGCGCCTGGCTCGCCGCCGACCCCCTGGCCGAGGAGGCCCGCGCCGGCCGCGAGCGCGCGGCCGCCGTGCGCCAGGCGCTGCTGGGCGAGCAGGAGGCCGAGCAGGCCTTCGCCCGCGTCGCGCGGCTGCGGGAGGCCGAAGCCGAGGCCGCGCGGCTGGCCGCCCTGGCCCTGGGCGGCGGCACGCGCGACGGCCGCGCCGTGCTCGGGCTCGGCCAGGCGCGGGGCAGCGAGCCCTGGTGGATGCGCGAGCCCGCCTGGACGGCCGCCCAGGAGGCCGCGCGACGCACCGCGTCCCTGCTCCAGGAGCACGCGGCCGTGGAGGCGGCGCTGGCCGAGGCGCTCGTGCGCGTGGAGACGGCCGCCGCGCTGGCCGGCGCCGAGGGCGCACGCGTGCTCGCCAAGGTGCGCCAGGGCGCCGCCCGCTGGCACATGGACGAGTGGCGCCAGGCCCTGGCGCGCGGCGACGCGGCCCAGGCGGCCCGGCAGCGCCTGGCCGTGGAGTCCCTCGACCCCGAGCCCCATCGCGCCGAGCTGCAGGGGCACGGCCGGCTGGTGCTCGCCCCCCCGCGGCTGGCCGGCCGGGCCTGGCTGTTCCGCAGCGTGCGCGAGGCCGACGTGCTGCCCCGCGGAGGCGCCCGCGAGGTGCCCGTGCCCGCCGACCCCGCGCGCCACGGCGCCCCCCTCCCCCGTGCCCCCGAGGCCTACGCCGCCCTGCTGCGCGCGCGCCTCGCCGACGAGGGCTCGCGCCCCTCCCTGCCCGACCTGCCCAGCCTCTCGAGCCCCGTGCCCGACGACGGGCTCAACGTGGGCACCGCCGAAGGCGCGCTGCGCCGCGAACGCTACGCCGCGCTGCGCGACGGGACCGCCTACCCTCTGGGGGAGGGGGCCGAGCACCTGCTCGGCGACCTCGCGGGCGGCCGCACGCTGGTCCTGGAGCCCGGCCGCTACCTCGTGCTCTGGCGCACGCCCGGGCGGGCCGACCTCAGGCTGCCGGTGGCCGTGCCGCGCCTGACCGAGGTGCGGCTCGACGTGCCCGAGCCTCCCTGGCCCGAGGAGATCCCGCCCGGCTTCGTCCACGTGAGCGCCGGCCCGGCCCACGCCGGGCCCGACGCGCCGATCGTGGGCCCTTTCCTGGCGGCGAGGCTCGAGCTCACCTTCGCCGAGTACTGGGAGTTCCTCGACGACCCGCGCACGCGCGAGGAGATCGCGCGCCGCCAGGAGGCCCCCGCGGAGCCGGGCGCGTCCCCGCCCTGGCGCTTCGTTCCCCGCGACGCCGAAGGCCCCCTCACGCTCCCGCTGGGCGGGCGCGGCCCGCGCGAGGCCGGCTTCGAGCCGCTGCTCAACCCCTCACGTCCGCTCGCGGGCGTCTCGCTCCACGACCTCGTGGGCCACCTCGAGCCCCCGCGCGGCGAGGCCACGCCGCTGGACAGCCAGGTGGCTGCGCTCGCCAGCGACCTCCTGGCCTCGCGCACCTCGGGCTGGTGCTACCTGGCCTGGCGCACCGAGCGCTCGCGGGAGCGCGCGCGCCGCGTGGCCGCCACCGGGGTGCCCGAGGCCGACGTGGCCCGCGGCGTGGGGCCCGACGGACGGCCTCAGGTGCGCGCCCTGCGCTTCAGCCTGCCCACCGAGGCCGAGTGGCTGCGGCTGGCCGGCGCCGGGGACGGCCGGGCCTACGCCTTCGGCGACGAGGCCGACTGGGGCCTGTTCAAAGGCGACCGCTCCCGGCGAACGAACGCCACCGCCGAGCCCGTCGGGCTGTTCCCCGACGACGAGAGCCCCTTCGGCGTGCGCGACGTGACCGGCTCGGTGGCGGAGTGGACCGCCACCTGGATCGAGAGCAGCAGCACCTTCGCCGTCCGCGGCGGCTCCTGGCAGACCCCGAGCCTGGAACGCTGCCGGCTCTCCGCCCGCTCCTCCGAGCAACCCTCCAGCGCTCCCCCCGCCGTCGGATTGCGCCTCATCGTCCGCACCCAGGAGGTCGTCCCCTGAGGGGCAACGCCACCAAGGTAGGCGCCGCGAGGCACGTTCGGCGCGCTGGAGCCGGGCGCTCAGGCCGCTTCCTCCTCCTTGCGCAGGCCGCAGGCGCGTCGTCGTCGTCATCGGCCTTCCGCTACCGGCCCAGCGCGCCGGTCGTTTGGGCACGGCCTGCAGAGGCCATGCGTAGGCCCTTCCGCGGGACAGGTCTCGTCCTCCGAAGGGCCCTACGCCTAACCTGGTGGCCATGCCCCTGACGGGCCCGGAACTCCGTTGCTCGGCCGGCGGGCTTTGCTTGTAGACTACAACCATGATCGCCCGGCTGCTCGACACCCTCGAAGTCCACCTCGGACAGACCCTGCGCCAGGACGCGGCGCGGCTGGGCCTGAGCGAGGCCACCGCACGCGTGCTGCTCGCCTGCGAGCCGGGGGACCTCGTGCCCATGACGCAGCTGGCCACGCGCCTGGGGCGGGAGAACAGCACGGCCACGCGCCTGGTGGACCGCGCCGAGCGCGAGGGGTTGGTGATCCGCGTGGCGGGCGCCGACGACCGGCGCAGCCGGATCGTGCGGCTCTCGCCGGCGGGCGAGGACCGCCGCCGCGCGCTGCTCGAGCAGCGCGAGCTCCGGGCCAAGGCGCTGGAGGCGGCCGTGGGCGCCGAGATCGGCCTGACCCCCGATCAGATGGAGTGGTTCCTGACGGCGCTCGCCCGCGCGATCGCGCGCTGAGCCGCGAACTCGGCGTCGCGTTCGCCAGGCACGCCGGCCCGTCGCAGCGTCGGCTCGTCGGCGCGGGGACGCGCCGGCCTACTGGCGGATCGAGAGCCGCGCCTCGACGCTCGAGCCCGCGGTCACCTCGACAGCGGCCTCGTCGTACTCCTCGGACGGGCTCACGGCCCGGAGCGTGTAGCGGCCGGGCGGGACGCCGAACAGCACGCCCGTGGGGCCCTGCGTGATCGTGGTCACGAGCCGGGGCTGGGTGAGCACGGTCTCGGTGCGCACCTGGTACTGCGCCGCCACGGGCTTGCGCGCGGCGTCGAGCAGGGTCAGCGTGACCTTCTCGGGCTCGTCCCCGCTGAACAGCCGCACGGCGTAGGTGATCGCGCCCGCGCGGTCCACGTGGACGACGAGGTCGTTGGGCGTGCCGACGATCACCCGCGTCTCCACGACCTTCGTCACGACGTGCTCGCCGGAGACGGTCACGGCCACGGGGCCGGCGAACACGTCCTCGCTGCGCCAGACGTGCGACCCGGGCTCCACGTGCAGCAGCGGGGTGGTGTGCCAGTCGCGGGAGCCGCGGCCGGGCGCCACGTGCACGCTCACCTCGTGCGCCGGGACGGGCGCGTCGTCGGGGCCCAGGACGGCCACCGAGATCGGCCCGCGCGGGATCGTGCGCGGGTCGATCAGCACCGAGCCGGGGCCGACGGGCTCGGGACGCGCGCGCTCGCCCGTGCGGTTGCCCGTCAGGCGTACCCCGTCGAGGGTGTCCGGGGCGGGGGCCGGGGCGCCGTCCCGCAGATCCACGGCCTCGCCCCCCCCCGCGGGCGCGCCGGGGTCCAGGGCCAGGTAGGCCCCGACGGCCGCGAGCGCCAGCACCACGAGCAGCAGCGGGCGGGAGGAGCGCATCGGGAGGGGAACGCCGGCCCGGCCGGCGCCTTCCCATCCTACGCGCCGGGGCCGGGGGCCAGGGGCGTTGCGGGCCGCCGGGTCGGAGCGTGTGTCCTTCCCTGCCGGCCGAGAGGGCCGGCCCGAGAGGCCCCCCGATGCACCCGCCCGAAGCGCTCCTGCCCGCCGCCGCCCCGCGCAGCCTCGCCGGCCGCCTGCGCGTGCTGGCCGGCCTGGTGGCGCTGGGGACCGCCCCGCTGGCCATGCTGGCAACGGCGGTCTGGCCCCGCGCTGCCGCGGCCCGCCCCTCCGACCCCGTGGAGCGCGCGGCCGCGGCGCCCGCCCCCGCCGCCCCCGCTCCCTGGCCCCCCGAGCGCCTGGCCGAGACCGGCCTGCTGCTGGACGAGGCGCGCTTCGTGCTCGCCCCCGACGTGCGCCCCTTCACGCCGCAGTACCCGCTGTGGACGGACGGCGCGGCCAAGCGCCGCTGGATCCGCCTGCCCCCCGGCGCGTCGATCGACGCCACCGACCCCGACGCCTGGATCTTCCCCGTGGGCACGCGCCTGTGGAAGGAGTTCGCCTGGGAGCGGCGGGTGGAGACGCGCTTCCTCGAGCGCCGCGCGGACGGCAGCTGGGCGTTCGCCTCGTACGTGTGGAGCGCCGACGGCCGTGAGGCGCGCCTGGCGCCCGCGGAGGGCCTGCGCGCCGTCCACCCCCTGCGGCCCGGCGCGGCGCACGACGTCCCCAGCCGGCAGGACTGCCTGGCCTGCCACGGCGGCCGGCCCACGCCGGTGCTGGGCTTCTCGGCCCTGCAGCTCTCGCCCGACCGCGACCCGCTGGCGCCGCACGCCGAGCGGCCGGAGCCCGGCGCGCTCGACCTCGACACGCTGCGCGGCGAGGGCCTCCTGCGGGCCACGGCCGCGCTGCCGCGGGCGCCGCGGGCGCCGGGCCGCACGCCACGCGAGCGGGCCGCGCTCGGCTACCTGCACGGCAACTGCGCGGCCTGCCACCACGGGCGCGGGAGCCTGGCCGAGCTGGGCCTCGACCTCGAGGTGCGCGTGTCGGCCCCGCCGGCGGGCGCGCCCGCCGGCCTGCCGCCCGGGGTGGCCACGACGGTGGACGTCGCCAGCCGCTACCGCCTGCCCGGCCGGCCGGGTCAGGCCCTGCCGCGCCTGGCCCCGGGCGACCCCGACCGCAGCGTGCTGCTCGCCCGCCTGCTCTCGCGCTTCGCCGCGCTGCAGATGCCCCCGCTGGGCACCCGCGTGCGCGACGACGAGGCGCTCTCCCTGCTCACGGCCTGGGTGCGCGACGACCTCGCGGCCCCGGCCCATCCGTCCCCCACCTCGGAGTGATCCCATGAAGCGTGCCCTGCTCCTCGCCCTCTCCCTGACGGCCGCGGTGGCCGTCCCCACCCTGCTCGCCCGACGCGGCGCCGCCGCGCCGGCGCCCGCGCCCGCCCGGGCGGAGCTCGTGGCCCGCGGGCAGTACCTGACCAACACGATGGCCTGCTACGACTGCCACACGCCCTGGGCGATGACGCCCGAGGGCCCGCGGCCCGACCCCAAGCGCTGGCTCTCCGGTCACCCGGAGAGCGTGATCGTGGCCACCGCGCCGGCGCCGCTCCCGTCCCCCTGGGCGGCGGCGGTCTCCGAGACGATGACGGCCTGGACCGGCCCCTGGGGGGTGTCCTTCACGGCGAACCTGACCCCCGACCCGGAGACGGGCCTGGGCGCGTGGACCTTCGACGACTTCCGCGCGGCGATCCGCACGGGCCGCCACCGGGGCAAGGGCCGGCCGATCCTGCCGCCCATGCCGGCGCACGCCTACGCCAAGCTCACGGACGCCGACCTGGAGGCGATCTTCGCCTACCTCCAGAGCCTGCCGCCGATCCGCAACCGCGTGCCCGAGCCGCTGCCGCCGGCCGAGGCGCCGGTCGCGCCCACGCCCGGCAAGTAGCCGCCGCTCCACGCGTTCCGCCCGCCGTCCCAGCCCCCCGGGCCGACGGCGGGCGCAGCGCCGCCCGACGCGCCGCGCGTGCGCGCGCCGCGCCGGCGACGGCTCCCCGAGCGCTCAGCCGACGAAGGCGCTCAGGCCGGTGATCGCGCGGCCCAGGATCAGCGAGTGGATGTCGTGCGTGCCCTCGTAGGTCTTGACGCTCTCGAGGTTGCACATGTGGCGCATCGTCTGGTACTCGTCCGTCACGCCGTTGGCGCCCAGCATGTCGCGCCCCGTGCGCGCGATCTCCAGCGCCTCGTAGCAGGCGTTGCGCTTGGCCAGGCTGACCTGGTCCGCCGTCACCTTCCCGGCGTCCTTCAGCCGGCCCAGCTGCAGGTTGAGCAGCTGCGCCTTGGTGATCTCGGTCAGCATCTGCGCCAGCTTGGCCTGGTAGAGCTGGAAGGAGGCCAGCGGCCGGTCGAACTGCTTGCGCGTGAGGCCGTAGGTGCGCACCTCGTCGAACACGGCCATGGCCGCACCCACCACGCCCCAGGCTATGCCGTAGCGCGCCTGGTTCAGGCAGGAGAGCGGGCCGCCCAGGCCCTTGGCGCCCACCAGCAGCGCGGAGGCGGGCAGGCGCACGTCCTGGAAGATCAGCTCGCTGGTGACCGAGGCGCGCAGGCTGTGCTTGCCCTTCTGCTCCTTCGTGGTGAAGCCCTTCGCCTCGCGCTCCACGATGAACCCGCGGATCTCGCCGTCGAGCTTGGCCCACACCACGGCGACGTGGGAGAGGTCGCCGTTCGTGATCCACATCTTGGCGCCGTTGAGCACGTAGCCCGAGCCGTCCTTCACGGCCTTGGTCTCCATGCCGCCCGGGTCGCTGCCGTGGTCGGGCTCGGTCAGGCCGAAGCAGCCCACCGCCGTGCCGGCGTGCAGCCTCGGCAGCCACTTCGCCTTCTGCTCCTCCGAGGCGTAGCGCCAGATC
>CAZPOZ010000032.1:0-12586 GCA_964588235.1 uncultured Planctomycetales bacterium | reverse complement strand
GCGCCCGGCTCCAGCGCGCCGCACGTGCCTCGCATCGACTAACTTGGTGGCGTTGACACTCAGCGCCGTGCTCCCGCCCGCTCCCGCGACCCGACGCCGGCGACCGGAGGCGCTGCTGGCGCTCCTGCTGCCGCTGCTGCTCGGGGTCCCGGCGCTGGCGCGCGCATCCTGGGGCACCGCGGCAGCCCGTGCGGGGCCTCCGCCGGTCCCGATCCTGCTCTACGAGCTGCGCCCCGCCGCCGACCTGGGCACCGTGGAGGTGGAGGCGCGCTTCCAGGGCTGGCGCCCGCTCGAGCTGCGCCTGCCGTTGCCGGAGGCGCACGAGGCCGTCGAGGCGGCGCCCGCCGCGCCCGGGCGCTTCGGGGCTGCGCGCTGGGGCGGGGGGTTCTCGCTGACGCTGGCGGGGGGCCGCGACCCCAGCGCCGAGCGGCTGCTGTACCGCGTGGACCTGCGCGCGCTCGGCGCCGGACGCCGCGGACCCGTCCGTCGGGTGGGACGCGACCTGCTGCTGCATCCGGGAGCCCTGCTGCTCGTGCCGGCCGCCCCGCCGGCCGGTCTGAGGCTTGCCGTGACATGGCGCCTGCCCGAGGGCCTGAGCGCCAGCGTCCCCTGGCCGCGGGAGCCGGACGGCCGGCACCTGCTGCCCCCGTTGAGCCTGGAGGGCGACGCCCGGCTCGCGCTCGGGCGCTTCAGCGTGCGCGCGCTCGAGGCTGCGGGCTCCCGGCTCGAGGTCGTGCTGCTCGACGGCCCCCGTGCGGCGACGGACGCCGGCGTGGACGCCTGGCTCGGCGCCGCCTTCCACGCCGGCGCCAGCCTCTTCGGGGGGCGCTTCCCGGCTCCCTCGGTGCAGGTGCTGATCGAGCCCGTGGGACGGTCGTCGGAGCCGGTGCCCTTCGGCGAGGCGCGGCTGGCGGGGGGGGCGAGCCTGCACGCGCTGCTGGCCGCGCAGGCGCTCGACGACGACCTGCCCGGCGAGTGGGTCGCGATCCACGAGGCGCTGCACCTGACGATGCCGTGGATCGACCCGGCCGACCTGTGGTTCAGCGAGGGCTTCGTCACCTACTACCAGGAGCTGCTGCGGGCCCGCGCCGGGCATCTCACCGAGCAGGCTCTGTTCAAGTCGCTCGTGGCCGGCTTCGCCCGCGGGGCGGCCGGGGGAACCGGTCGGACGCTCGCGGAGGAGAGCCGCGAGCTCCCTCGCTCCCACGCGTTCATGCGCGTCTACTGGGGGGGAGCGGCCCTCGCGCTCGCGGCGGACCTGGCCCTGCGCAGGGCGACCGGCGGGCGGCGTTCGCTCGACGACCTCATGCGGCTGTGGAGCGGGCCCGGCTTCGCGGGCCGCAAGGGGCTGCGGGGGCTCCACCTGTTGCGGCGCGGCGAGGAGGCGACGGGCGTGGGGGGGCTGGCGGCGGAGGCCGAGCGTGCGCTGGCCTCCCCGGGCTTCCCGGACACCTCGGTCGCGCTCGGCTCCCTGGGCGTGCGCACGGTGGAGGGGCGGGTCCTGCTCTCGCCGCAGCCGCCTGCAGCCGATGCCCGGCGCGCGCTCCTCCGCGCCCCGCCCGGCCCCCCAGGTCTGCCCCCGAAGTAGGCCGGGCGCGCGCCCCCCCGGGGGCGAGCGGAGGGGGGATTGGTGCCGAAGCCGGGACTTGAACCCGGAAGGCCGGTTAAAGCCGCTAGCTCCTGAAGCTAGTGCGTCTGCCAATTCCGCCACTTCGGCACGAAGCGGGAGAGGGGCTCACTCTAGGCGCCGCAGGGGCAAGGTCAAGCGGGGGGCCCGAGCGGGCTGCCCCCGCCCGAGGCGTGCCGCCGATCCGCAGCGCGCCGCCGGTGCGGCACACGAGCCCCGGCCGCGTTGGGGCCGAAGGTATCCTGCACCCCGTGTCGTCGGCGCCGTCCCCCCGTACCCGCTGGCCCGGGGCCCTGGTGGGCGGCCTGCTGCTGGCCCTGCCCGCGTTGTGGCCCGCGCTGGGCTGCGACCGTCCCGACCCCGTGGAGCGCGACGAGCGCCGCGCGTTGGCCTCGGCGGCCGAGATCGAGGGCTGGGCCGCCGAGCTGCGGCGCCGGGGCGAGCTCCACGAAGCGTTCCCAGACCCCCCCGGCACGGGGCCCCTGGTCCGACGGGTCTTCGCCCTGGGCTTCGAGTCGTACCGGGCCGAGCTGCGCGTGCGGGGCCAGCGTCTCACCCTGGGCATCCGCGGGGTGGACCGGCAGGTCGGCGGGGGAGGCTGGCTGGCCTTCGCCGAAGGCACCCTCCAGCCCGGGCCGGCGTCCCCGGCCCCGGCGCGCGACGCCGACCCGTTCGCGGGCGCCGTCGCGCGCCTGTCCTGGTCGTGTCTGGGCACGAAGCTGATGAGCGGGAACGACGGGGTGGCCCGGCTGACCTTCGACCCCGACGGCGAGGGCTTCGTGGCGCTCTACCTGGGCTACGGCGAGCCGGAGGTGTGGACGAAGGCCTACGCGCGCAGCGCGCCCGACGGCCGCCTCGCGCCCCGCGACAGCCTGCGCGGTCAGATCCCCGCCACGCGCACGCTGCCGCCGCTGACCCCCGAGCGGGTCTACGAACGGGTCGTGCGCGTGCGGGGCCTGGACGGGCGCGCGCTCCCCTACGCCCAGGTCCAGCTCAAGGGCATGGAGAGCACGCGGGTCAGCGCGGACGCCGACGGCCGGGCGACGCTCCGGTTCTACGGCGCCTGGGCGCCCCGCGTCCAGGTGATCTCGGCCGCGGCCCTGGGGTGGCGCAACGGGGAGACCGTCGTGTTCGCCGACGAGTGGGCCGCTACGCCGCTCCCCGAGGTCGCCGTCGAGCTCGAGCGGCTGGACCTCGTCGACCACCCGGGCTACCGCTTCCAGCACCCTTCGCCCGAGGCGGACCCGGACGACCTGATGGCCTGTGGCGCCTGCCACAAGTGGCACTACGACCAGTGGCTGGGCAGCCGTCATGCGCGCGCCGGAGACAACGGGCACGTGGCGCACGAGCACGCGCGCCTGCTGGCCACGGGCTCGGAGGCGCCGGAGGACTGCCGCGCCTGCCACCAGCCGGTGGAGGCCCTCGAGCAGCCCGAGGGCGCGCTCGAGCCTCGAGGGCTGCGCTCGGCCGTGAGCTGCGACCTGTGCCACAAGGTGCACGCCGTGACCGACGTGCGCGAGAGCGGGGTGGCCGGGGCGCTCCGGATCCTGCGCCCCGACCCCCACGGCCGCTCGCGGCCGGGCCGCCTGCACCACGTGTTCGGCCCCGTCCCCGACTCGACCTTCGCCTACATGGGGGCCGCCTGGAACCCCGTGTTCCAGGCCAGCCACTTCTGCGCGGGCTGCCATCAGGGCGGCGGCCTGTGGCGCAGCGGCGGGCCGCCCAAGCTGGACACCTTCGAGGAGTGGCGCCGCTGGGCCGCGTCGGTGCCCGAGAGCGCCGCCCGCTCCTGCCAGGACTGCCACATGCCGGCGGCCACCACGCGCGACGTCGAAGGCCGTGCCGTCGATCAGCTGGCCTGGGACGCCCTGCACCGCCACCCCGGGGCCGTCCACGAGCACCGCTTCGAGGGCTCGGGTCAGGTCTTCGCCGCGCGCGCCCTGCGCGTGGACCTGACCCATCGGCGCGAGGGCGGGCGCCTGGCCGTGGAGGTGTCCGTCACCAACACGGGCGCCGGGCACCGCATCCCGACGGGGACGTGGACGAAGCACGTCCTGGTGGGGGTGTGGGCGCGGCAGGCCGGGCGCTGGCTGCGCCAGGTGGACGGCGATCGGGCCTGGGTGGTGGCCGGGCCGCCCCCCGAGGTCGGCCTCGAGGCCGGCGACTGGCGCAACCCCGGCGGCCTCGTCCTGGGGCTGCGCGCGCGCGGGGAGCGCTCGGCAGCGCGTGCCCAGCCCGACCTCTGGCAGCGCTGGAGCCCGGAGGAGCTCGTGGACGAACGCCTGGAGCCCGGGGCCACACGCACCGCGAGGCTCAGCTTCGGGCTCGAGGGTGACGGGGAGCCCCAGGTGGTCGTGCGGGTCGTCCATCGGCGGGGCGCCCTCGGGTCGGGGCCCGCCTCCGCGCCCTGGACCCCGGCGCTGTACGACGAGCCCCCCGAGGTGCTCTGGTCGGAGCTCGTGCGGTGAGCAGGTTCCGGCCCCTGCCCCCCTCCCTGGCGCTCGTGCTGTTCGCGCCGCTGTGCGCCTGCGGCCCGCCGGAGCCGGCAGCGCCGCCCCTGCCCCTGGGCAAGGTGCCCCCGACGCTGCCCCGCCAGGTCCGCCAACGCACCCTGGCCGAGTGGCTGGTGGAGGCGCAGGCCCCCGAGGAGGTCCGTCGGGTGGCCGCCCTCTTCGCCCTGCCGGAGCTGGTCGCCGAGCCGGGAGGGGCCCTTGCGCGGCTGATCGCGCAGGCGCTCGAGGAACGCTCCCCCGACCTGCGCTACGCGGCGCTGGTCGCCGCAGCCCGACTGACCGCCGATCCTGGGCTGGCCGTGGCGCGGGGCGTGGCCCGTCAGCTGGACGCCCCCGAGGCGGGGCTGCGGAAGACGGCCGCGGCCACGCTGGCGGCCCTCGCGGGGCTCAGCACGGCCACCGTGCTCAGCGGCGTGCGGGAGGCCTGGTTCCCCCCCGGGGCGCCCCGACCCGCGCTCAGCGTGCTGCGGGCCGTCGGGGCGCTCGGGGCCGGTGCCGGAGAGCTCGCCCCGGCCCTCGTGGCGCACCTGGAGCCGGCCGACGACGGGCAGCAGGGGGTGGTCGACGCCCTGGAGCGTGTGGGCGCCCCCGCGCTCGGGGCGCTGCTCGAGGGCCTGGCCGGGCAGGCGGATGAGGCGGCCACGCTGCGCCTCTCGATCGCGTCGCGCGCGGGGCCCGCGCTGGCGCCGTTCGTCGAGGCGCTGGGCCGGGCCGCCGAGCGGCCGGGCCTGCGCCGCGGGGCGCTGGAGGCGCTGCACGAGGCCGGCGCCGCCGCCCTCCCCGTGCTGGACCGCTTGGCGGGCGCGGCCGACGCCGCCCTGGCCGCAGCTGCCGCGGCCACTGCCGAGCAGCTGCGCGCGCCGTGAGCGGGGTCCGCGGGGGCCGGCGAGCCCGTGGCTCGTGCGGAACGAAGAACGGCCGCCCGCGGGGAGCGCGGGCGGCCGTCCGGTGCGACCGTGGGGCTCAGGCGCCGGGCGGATCCGCCCGGCGCTCGCTCACAGCTTGTAGAAGTAGTTGCTGATGAGCTCGAGGTTCATCAGGTAGTTGAACCCCTTCGCCATCAGGTGGCGCTGGGGGTAGAACTCGCCCGTCGCCAGGTAGCCGATCGCCGCGATGGTGGCGGCCTGCACGTACATGTCGGCGTCGTCCTGCGACTTCTCCACCAGCGCCTTGAACGTGGCGGGGCGGCGGTCCTTCGTGAGCCCGAGCGAGTAGACCATGTGGCTCGCCACGAAGCCGTCGCGGACCTCGTCGGTCTTGAGGACCTTGACGATCTCGTCGGCGCCCTCGGCGGTGCCCAGCAGCGACAGGCCCAGCGCGCCGTAGGCCCGCGTGACGGGCGAGCGCGTGGTCTTGAGCATCTGCAGGATCACCTTGCCCGAGGAGCGCGTGCCGACCATGCCCAGGCCCAGCGCCGCGTAGCCGCGGATGTAGGGGTGGGCGTCGGTCTCGACGGTGTTGCGCAGCATCTCGTCGGCCCGGGGGTCGCCCAGGAGGCCGAAGGCGATGCAGGCCGCGGCGCGGGTCGTCGGCGGCTTGTTCTTGCCCGTCAGGCAGTCCACGGCCAGGTCGTAGGCCTTGGGCGCCCTGGCGATGGCGAGCGCGAGCAGGTTGAACTCCCGCTGACCGATCTGGTCCTTGGCGTAGACGGCCTCGAGGTGCTTGATCGCGTCGGGCGCCGGCGTCTGGCTCGCCAGACGGCCCAGGCTCACCGCGGCCATGCGGTTCACGAAGACGTCGCTGTCCTTCTCCATGGCCTCGGCCAGGTCGCGGACCATGGCGCGCACGTCCTTCGAGAGCTGCTGCCGCTGCTGCGGGATCAGCATCTCGAGCGCCTTGATCTTCTGCTCGTCGGCCGGGAGCATCGGCTTGCCGATCCACTCCTCGTAGGGCGCCCGGACCTGCGCGATCATGCGCTCGGCCTCGGTGCGGTAGTCGAGCACGCCGGCCGCGATCACGGCGCTGCGGCGGACGTCCTCGTCCTTGTCGTTGAAGGACTTGCGGATCGGCTCGTTCACCAGGCCGAAGTCGCCGATGCGGCCCAGGGACTCGACCGCCTCCGCGCGGAACTCCACACGCAGGTTCTTGTCCCTGATCTGGGTGCTGAGGAACTCGACCATGCCGGGGTCGTTGGCGACGCCGTTGTAGCCCAGCGCCATGTAGGCCGCGGCCGCCAGCTCGAAGGCCTGGTTCTTGGCCGTGGCCAGGTTCTTGAGCAGCTCGCCCGCCATCGGGCTCTTGAGCGTCGTCAGGGTGAGCGCGAGGAAGGCGCGCACGTCCTCGGGGGCCTTCTCGTCCTTGGCCACGTTGTACATCGGCCGGATCGAGGTGTCGTCGGCGACGTAGAACAGGCCCAGGGCCGCGGCGCGCGCGATCAGGTGGTTCTTGTGGCCCACCTTCTTGAGCAGGATCTCACGGGCCTCGGCGCGCTGCGCCTCGGTGGCCGCGACGCGGCCCATCGTGATCAGCGCGGCCTCCTGGACGAAGACCTGCTTGTCGTCGACCTGCTTGCGCAGGACGGGGAACAGGTCGCGCTCGACGATCTCGGCCGAGAGGTGCTGCGGGCCCGAAGGACGCGGCCCCTCGGTCGTGACCACCGGCTGCACCCAGCGGCGGGGGAAGAACTCGATGCGGTTGAGCTCCCACCAGGTCTCCCAGGTGGTGTCGTCCTGCGACTGCTTGCCGCGCTTGGCGCCGTCGTCGCCCGTCGTGGGGTCGGTCTTCGGCGTGGTCTGGGGCGGGACGCTCGCCGGGGGCGTCGTGGTCGGCGGCGGCTTCCCCGGAGCGTTCGGGTCCTTGGGCTCTTCCGGCTTGGGATCGGACGGCTCGGTGGTGGGGGCGGGCTTGGGGTCGGACGGCTCACGCAGCTTGGGCGGGACCGAGCCACCCGGCTTCTTGAACCGGATGCAAGGCTCCGCGGTCGAGCCGAGCCAGGCGAGCGGCGCGGCGACCAGCAGCGGGAGCAGCCATGAGCGTGCACGAAGCATGGACGTCCTCCGGGGGCGAGGCCTGCGGACCTCGGCATGGTTCTAACAAATCCCATGCCCCACGTTACGGAATCGCCATCTCGGTCGTAACCCATTGTTGGACAACGTGTTCTCGATTCACTGCGCCGAAGGTCCGGTTTCGGTCACGTAACAGTGTTACCAGAACGCCCGCTACGGGAAGGCCGCAGACCCGCCACCCGCGGGCCTTCGCGCGGCCCCCCGCGGCCCGGACGGAGTGGGTGGGCTGCACGATCCGGTGCCCAGCGCAGGCTATCGAGGGCGGGAGGGCGCGGTTGCGCAGGTGCCGCACCAGCCCGGAGGGAGAGCCTCGTCGGGGAAGGGGGCACGCTCCCCGGCCCCCGGGTCGGGGAGCGCCCAGGGGAAGCGCGGCTTGGGCGCGCCCGGGTTGCGCGGGGAGACCAGCGGATGCCCACGGATCACGAGCCCCTGTCCCGGCGTGAGGGTCGTGCCCCCCAGGGCCAGCCAGTGCATGAGGTAGCCGCCCCCGGCCGTCGCGCACACCCCGGTCCCCGTGCCGCTGGCGGGGCACTCGGCCGTGTCGTCGATGGCGTCGTGCCGGCCGTCCTGCTCCGCCGTGTGCAGCAGCCCCAGGAAGTGCCCCAGCTCGTGCGCGGCCACCAGGCCGATCGTGTTCGTGGTGAAGCCCTCGAAGACGCTCATCACCCCCGAGACCGAGGTGCCGTTCAGCTTGGGGCCGGCGATCGTGCCGGCCACGCCTACGACGCCGCCGCCGATGGCCTCGCGCACGAAGAACAGGTTCAGGCGCGTGCGGGCCGCCGCCGTCGAGAGGCGCAGCAGCGCGGGGAACTCGGCCTGCGTGACGAAGTCGTAGGCGGGGTCCGCGACGTCGTAGTAGTCGATCGCGCCCAACCCCAGGCCCTGCCCCTCGAGGATCGCGTCGATGCGCGCGAGCACGGCCTGCAGGGTCGGGTCGGCGGGAGCGGCGGCGGCGTCCACCGAGAGGCCCGCGGCCAGCCACACGTTGAGATCCAGGGTCCCCAGGCTCGTCGCTCCCCCCGGACGGCGCTCGACGACGGCGCGCACGCGCGCGGTCGCAGCGCCGCCTCCGAGGCGGCGGATGCGGAAGGTGTAGGCCCCGCCGCCGGGGACCAGCTGCAGGTCGGCCCGGTCCGTGTTGGGGATCGGGGCCGTGAACACCTCGCTGGAGGGGAACCAGAGGTAGGCCCCCGTGCTCGAGGCGTTCTCGTACACGCGGCCGCCCGGCCCGCTGAGCAGGCCCAGGCCGAGCGTGGTGCCCGCGCCGGCCGTGGCCTCCAGGCTCAGCGAGAGGGCGTCGGCGGGCACGGTCACGGTCAGGTCGGCCGTGTCGCCGCCGGCCCCGAACGCGACCACGCCCAGGTCGGTGATCTCCTCCCGGGCCTCGCTGTTGGCGGTGACCTCGATGCGCACGGGGCCGCCGGCCTCCCCCAGGCCCAGCACGAGGGCCCCTGCGCGGGGCGCGTCGTCGGGCGCCGAGAAGCGCACGCGGGCGGTCACCCGGGCCCCCGGGAGCAGCGTGAGCGGCAGCGCCGGCTCGAGCAGCGCGAAGGCCGGGTCGGGGAGCGCGGCCGTGCTCAGGCGGACGGGGCTGAGCCGGCTCAGGTTGCGCAGCTCGGCGGACAGCTCCAGGCTCGAGCCGGCCGCCACGGGCCCGAAGTCGAGCGGCTCGGGGCTGACGGCGTGGACCACGGGCTCGGCGTCCACGACGAAGGTCTGGGTCACGTCCTCCACGCCGCCCTCGCCCGTGAAGCGCAGCGAGACGCTGCCGGTGACGCGGCCCCCGGCCGCGGCGCCCGCGCCGGGCGTGAACACCACGGGCAGCGTGAGCTCCCCGGCGGGCGGGGCGGGGGCGGGCAGGGCGCCGGCCTCGACGCTGAAGGGCCCCGGGGCGGCCCCCGGCGCCAGGGTTACCGTGGCCGTCGTGCCCAGGGGGTTGCGGAAGGAGCGCGGGAAGGTCGTCGCGGTCGTCGACGACACCAGCCCCAGCTCGAGGGCGCCCGGGTCGCTGCCGGAGGGGGCGCCGCCGCCGCCACCGCAGGCCCCCACCCCCAGCGCGAGGGCGAGAGTCAGGATCCGCGTCCGCACGGCGTGACGCCCCCGCGAGGACCGGTGGGGAGCCGGGCCGGGGGGGCGCGGCCTCAGGGTGCTGACCACGTGGAGCGGGCCCTCCGACGCGGCCTCGAGGGGCCGCCGCACCCACGATAGCCCAGCCTGCGCGGGGCGGGGGCGGCCTCGCCCCTTCGGGCCTTGCGCGGCGCTCCCCCGGGGCGGGGACCGCATGATTCACCCCTGGGAGCGGACCCTGGGGGCTAAGATCGGCCGGCCATGCCGCCCGAGTCGTCGTCCGCGCCGCCCGCGCCGCCGTTGCGCCCGCTCCAAACGGTCGGCGGGCCCTTCGGCCGCCCTGCCTCCCCGCGCCGTGCCGCCCCGGGCTCCCCCGTGCGGACGGGGCCCGCGCTGCGGGCGGCCGCCCTGGCCCTGCTGGCCTGCGGGGGCCTGTGCCTGTCCGCGTCCGCCCTGGGGGGGTGCAGCAACAAGCAGAAGAAGCTGGGCGGCGGGGGCGGGATCACCGACACGATCTTCTACGACGTGCTCGGGGGCGAACGGCCCGGGCGGTACTACTTCGACGTGGTGCGCAACAGCCGGGATCCGGAGCGGTTCTCCTACCGCTTCGGCACCGACCCCTACCTCGTGGACAAGAACGTGGACGCCCTCCAGCGCCTGGGTGACCTGCCCTACGCGCGCCTGGAGGGGCAGGCGAACGTGATCGTGATGCTCATGGAGGTGTTGCTCGAGGACGCCTCGGCCCTGGCCCGGTCGGCGGCCGCGGTGTCGCTGACGAAGATCGGCGCCCGCCTGCCCCGCTACGCCGACGCCGGGCGCGCGGACGACGGCAGCCTGCTCGTCTCCGGTCTGGCCGAGCTCGACGCCCTGTATGGCCCCGCTCGGGGCGGTCGGCCGCTCGGCCCGCCCGAGCGCGCCCGGGCCGCGCAGGTGATCGCCGCCGTGGGCGACGCGCGCTTCGAGGAGGGGCTGCTGACGAAGAAGGCCCTGCAGTACTTCGGGACCACCGACGCGCTGATCGACGAGGCCGACCCCGGCGTGCGCCAGGCGCTGGACGTGGCCCTCACGCGCAAGTCGCGCGAGGCCGTCGTGTACGCCCTGGCGGCAGCGGTGGAGGCGCCCACGGACTTCGTGCGCGCCGACGCGGTGCGGGGCCTGCGCATCCTGGGGGAGGCCGGGCCGGTGGGCCTCGTGGCCGAGCGCCTGCCCGTGGAGGTGAGCGCGCAGGTGCGGGGCGAGTCGGCCGAGTACCTGGGGCGCATCGGCTCGGCCGCCGCGGCGGCGGCCCTCGTGCGGCTGCTGGAGGACGCCGACGGCAGCGTCCGTTGGCGCGCGCGGCAGGCGCTGGTGCGGGTGGCGCGCCAGGACCTGGGCACGCGCACGGCGGCCTGGCGCGCGTGGGGGCGCGGGCGGTTCCCGGGCGAGGAGGGCTTCGAGGAGCCCCAGCCCCGCGATCCCCAGGCCCCCGCGCGCTGAGCCGCCCCATGGCCGGCCGACGGACCTGGACGCGCTGGGCGGTGCGCCTGACCGGGCTCGGCCTGGTCGCGTTCGTGCTCCTCACGCAGGTGCGCTGGAGCGACGCCCTGCGCACGCGGGAGGGCGAGCTCCTGGAGGGCCGCGTGCGGGCCGCGCCGGGGGGCTACGCGGTGGAGCCGCGCGACGGCGCCGCGCGCTTCGTGCCCGAGGAGGGGGTGGCCCGCCGCGAGCTGGGCGGGCGCGAGGCCCCCGACGTGGTGTTCGGGCTCCCCGGCCTGGCCAGCCGCCTGGCCGGACGGGCCGGGACCGCCACGCTGGTGCTGCTGCTCCTGGCGGGCGTCGTGGGGCTGACCGCTTGGCGCTGGGAGCGGCTGGTGCGGGTGCTGGGCCTGGCCCTGCCCCTGCGGACGGCGTTCCGCCTCACCTGGGTGGGGATGTTCTTCAACCTGGCCATCCCGGGCAGCACCGGGGGCGACGTGGTCAAGGCCTGGTACGCGGCGCGCCTGCTGGGCGCGCCCACCCGGGCGGTGGTCTCGGTCTTCGTGGACCGCGCGCTGGGCCTGTTCGCGCTCGTGTTGCTGGCCGGCGCGGCGCTGCTGCTGGCGCCCGGCGATCCCGCCTACGCGCGCGCAACCCGCCTGGTGCTGCTGTGCCTGGCCGGCGGCATCCTGGGGGGCGTGCTGGTGCTCTCCCGGCGCGTGCGCCGCGGGCTGGGGCTCACCGCGCTCACCCGGCGCCTGCCCTTCGCAGGCGTGCTGGCGGAGACCGACGCGGCGCTGCGCCTGTACCGCGGTCACCCCGTCGGCGTGGGCGTGGCCCTCCTGCTCTCGCTGGCCAACCACCTGGGCACCGTGGCCTGCGCCTGGCTGCTGGTGGGCGCGCTGGGCTTCCACGACCTGGGCCTGCTGCCCGTGCTGGTCGTCGTGCCCCTGGCCACGCTGGTGGCCGCCGTGCCGCTCCTGCCGGGCGGGTGGGGCGTGGGCGAGGCCGCCTACGCGTGGCTGCTGTCGCCGTTCGGCGTCGCGCCCACCGAGGCCGTGGCCCTCTCGGTCGTGCTGCGCCTGGCGCTGCTGCTCGTGGGCCTGCCCGGCGGGCTCCTGTGGGTGCTCGCCCGCGGCCACCCGGCGCCGGAGGAGGCGCTCTCCGGCGTGGAGGGGGCCGTGGAAGAGCTCGAGGTCGAGGCGCTGGGCGCCGGCCGCCGGCCGTCCCCGCCTCCAGGGAGTCCAGGATGAGCCAGACGCCGGACCTGTGCGTGGTGGGGACCTTGGCCTTCGACGACGTGGAGACGCCCTCCGGCGCGCGCCACGGCGTGCTGGGCGGGAGCGCGACGTACTTCAGCGTGGCCGCCTCGCTCTTCGCGCGCGTGGGCCTGGTGGGGGTGGTCGGCGGCGACTTCCCCCCCTCGAACCTCGAGCTGCTGCGGCGCCACCGGGTGGACTTGGCCGGGCTCGAGGTGCAGCGCGACGGGCGCACCTTCCACTGGGCGGGGCGCTACGAGGGCACCCTGGACCAGGCCGAGACGCTCAGCACCGACCTGAACGTGCTGGCGTCGTTCTCTCCCAGCCTGCCCGCGGCCTACCGGCGCGCGCCCTACGTGTTCCTGGCCAACATCGACCCCGCCATCCAGGCCGCGGTGCTCGACCAGCTCGAGTCGCCCCGGCTGGTCGCGATGGACACGATGAACCTGTGGATCCGCATCGCCCAGCCCGCGCTCGAGCGCGTGCTGGCCCGGGTGGACGGGCTGGTGCTCAACGACGCGGAGGCCCGCCAGCTGACCTCCCGGGGCAATCTGATCGCCGCCGGCCGCGCGCTGCTCGGCCTGGGACCGCGCTTCGTGATCGTCAAGAAGGGCGAGCACGGCTCGTTCCTCTTCAGCCGCGAGCGCTCCTTCGCGCTGC
>CAZPOZ010000031.1:0-12671 GCA_964588235.1 uncultured Planctomycetales bacterium | reverse complement strand
GTCCGCGTGCCCGAGGACATGGATCAGGAGGCCGTCGGACGCCTGCTGGCCCAGCACGACTTCATCGCCATCCCCGTCGTGGACGCCGAGGGCCGCATGAAGGGCATCGTCACCGCCGACGACGTGCTCGACGTGGTGGAGGAGGAGGCCACGGAGGACATCCAGAAGGTCGGCGGCACGGCGGCGCTGGACGCCCCCTACCTCCAGACCGGCGTCCTGGGCATGGTGAGGAAGCGCCTGGGGTGGCTCGGGATCCTGTTCGTGAGCGAGATGCTCACCGCCAGCGCGATGACGATCTTCGAGGACGAGCTGCGCCGGCTCATCTTCCTGGTGACGTTCGTGCCGCTGATCATCAGCAGCGGCGGCAACTCGGGCTCGCAGGCCACCACGCTCGTGATCCGCGCCATGGCGCTGGGGCAGGTGGGCCTCTCCGACTGGTGGCGGGTGATGCGCCAGGAGCTGCTCTCGGGCGCCCTGCTCGGCCTGGCGCTGGGCCTGCTCGGCGCCCTGCGCGTGCTCACCTGGGAGGCGCTGTTCGCCACCTACGCCCCGCACGCGCCCCAGGTGGCGCTCACGATCGGCGTCACGATCCTGGGCGTGGTCGCCTGGGGCTCCACCGTGGGCGGCATGCTGCCGCTGCTGCTGCGCCGCCTGGGCCTGGACCCCGCCAGCGCCAGCGCGCCCTTCGTGGCCACGCTCGTGGACGTGACCGGCATCCTGCTCTACTTCGTCTCGGCCACGCTGATCCTGGGCCCGGCGCTGGGCTGAGCGGGCGCCGGCGGGCCGAGCCGCCAGCCGGCGGCCCGCGACTGCGCCCAGGCCAGACCGACCCCCACCGCGAGCAGCAGCGGCTTCGTCCAGGCCACGGGGCGCGCGCGCGTGAGCGCGGTGGTCACGTCGTGGTCGAGCCAGATCGCCAGCGCCACGACCCCGTGGAGCGCGGCCCACCGCGGGCGGCCGCCGAGCGCCGCCAGGCCCGCGAACACCCCCAGCGCGGGCCCCGCCAACGAGTAGGTGTTGTGCTCCGTGCGCGGGTTGAACCAGAGCAGGTAGGCGACGGCCAGGAGCACGAGCCAGGCCGCGGCGGCGACCGGGTCGGCGCGGCGGCGCACCGCCCGCAGGGCCGCCAGGGTGCCCAGCGCGGCCAGGCCCCGCAGCGCGAGCGCCGCCAGGCCGCCCACGCTCAGGCCCAGCGCCTGCAGCGCGAGGAACAGGTCGGGGAAGCGCTCCCGGTCCGGAGGATCCCCGGCGCGCAGGAGCATCCGCCCGAAGGCCGCCAGCTGCTCGGCCGCGTAGGCCGGCGGACGCGTGAGGAAGGGCAACGCCAGCACCGCCGCCAGCGCGAGCAGCAGCCGTCCGCGCATCGCGGCCACGGCGCCGCCCACGAGCAGCAGGGGCACGGCGCCCAGCGGCTTGAGGGCCAGGCCGGCGCCCAGGGCGAGCGCCGCCGCCCAGGGCCGGCGCTCCACGAGCGCCGCCGCCCCGGCGAGCAGGCAGCCCGCCAGCGCCAGCGTGGACTGCCCGTGCCGCGCACCCGACCACGACACGCCGAGCGTCACGGCGCTGAGCACCGCGGCGACCCGGTGCCGGCGGTCCCCCCCCACCGCGCGGGCGAAGGCGGCGACGCCCGTCCCGAGCAGCGCCAGGTTCGTCAGGCGCCACAGGGTCCCGCCCACGTCCAGCGGCAGGGCCGCGAAGGGCGTGTAGAGCACGGCGAAGACGGGCAGGTAGAGGAAGCCGTGCGTGCTCGTCTCGTCGTAGAGCGGCGCCGCGCTCCACCAGCGATCCGCGCCGGCGGTGTAGGCCAGCAGCACCGACTGGCGCGAGGCGGGCAGGGGCAGCGTGCCGGCCACGAGGATCGCCGCGTAGATCAGCCAGAGGAGCGCGGTGCGCCGGGCCCAGCGCGCGTCGTCGGGGGAGCGCATGCGGTTGCGACCCTACCCGCCGCCGGCCGCCGGCGCGCGCTCGGCGCGGCGGGCGCTCGCCGCCAGCACGCCGGCGGTGGCGGCCAGCAGCAGCAGCTTGGACCAGGGACCCGCGGAGCCCGAGAGCGCCGAGGCCAGGGCGTGGTCGAGCCAGAGCCACAGGGCGAGCAGCGCGAAGGCCGCGGCCTGCCGGCGCCGGCCGGCGAGCGCGCTCCCGGCCAGCCCCAGCCCGAGCACGGGCGCGAGCAGGGCGTAGGTGTTGTGCTCCGTGCGCGGATTGAAGGCCAGCAGGTAGAGCGCCGCCACGGCGTAGGCCGAGGCGGCCCCCCAGGCGGGGGAGGCGCGCCGGCGCAGCGCGAGCAGCACGACGAGCGCCCCCAGGCCCGCCAGCGCCCGCACCCCGAGGGCCACGGGGGGCGGCAGCGGGAGTCCCGCGCCGCCGAGCGCGCCCAGCAGGTCGATGAAGCGGCCCTGGTCGAGGGGCGCGTCGGCCGCGGCCAGGGTGCGGCCGAAGGCCGTCCATTGCTCGGCCACGTAGCCCGGGCGCTGCGCCAGGAAGGGCAGCGCCGCGACGGCCAGCAGGGCGGGCAGCAGGCGCGCGGCCAACCCGCGCCAGGCCACGGCGGCCAGCAGCACGTACGCCAGCGCCAGCGGCTTGAGCACGACCGCGCCCGCGCACCAGCCCGCGGCGCGCCAGCCGCAGGCGCCCCGGCCCCCGCCCTCGGCCAGGGCCGCGCTCGCGGCCAGCAGCGCCCCGGCCATGCCCAGCGTGGACTGCCCGTGCCGGGCGGCCGACCAGCCCAACGACACGAGGCTGGCCAGCAGCAGGAAGGAGCCCGCGCGCGCCCCGCCGAGCACGCGGCTCAGCCGCAGCAGGCCGTAGCCCAGCAGCAGCAGGTTGAGCGCGCGCCAGGCGGCCCCGCCCAGGCGGAAGGGCAGCGCGGCGAAGGGCTCGTGCAGCACCGCGAAGGTGGGCAGGTAGAGGAAGCCGTGCTCACGGCCGTCGCCGTAGAGCGGGCGCCCCTCCACCCACGCCGCCGAGGCGCCACGGTAGTGCCGCAGCACCGACTGCCGCTCGGGGCCCTGCGGCAGGGTGAGGGCCCAGAGCGCCACCAGGCTGCCGGCCCAGAGGGCGAGCGCCAGGCGCAGCCGCCGACGCTCGACCTCGGCCGCCCCGGGCGGCAGCGGGCCCCCGCCGGAGGTCACGCGGGCGGCCGCTCGAGCAGGGCCGCCACGGGCCGCGCCTCCTTGGGCAGCAGCGTGATCGGCCGGTCGTTGGCGAAGAACGAGGCCGCCGGATCGACGCCGAAGGCCGTGAGCACCGTGGCCAGCAGGTCCGGCACCCCCACGGGCGCGTCCTGCACCGCGTGGCCGTCGGCGTCGGAGGCGCCGTGGACGAGCCCCGCCTTCACGCCCCCGCCGGCGAGCACGGCGCTGAAGGCCTCCACGTGGTGGTCGCGCCCCTGCCGGGGGTTGATGACGGGCGTGCGGCCGAACTCGCCCATCCAGAGCACGAGCGTGCGCTCGAGCAGGCCGCGCTCCACGAGGTCGGCCGTGAGCGCCGCCCAGGCCGGATCCAGCGCCGCGCACAGGCGCTTGACGGCGGCGAAGTTGTCCTGGTGGGTGTCCCAGCCGGGCACGGTCACGTGCACGGCGCGGACGCCGGCCTCCACGAGCCGGCGCGCCAGCAGCAGCGCGCGGCCCACGGGCGTGGCGCCGTAGCGCGCGGCGACCGGCGCGGGCTCCTGGGCGAGGTCGAAGGCCGCCACGCGCGGGCTCGTCACGAGCCGGCGCGCGCGCTCGCGCACGGTGCGGTGCGCGGCGGCCACGGGGTCGTCGGCCGGGCCGGGGAAGGCCGCCTCGAGCGCTTCGAGGAAGGCCAGCCGCCGCTCCACACGTTCGGCCTGGACGGCCCGGGGCCTGAGGTCGTCCAGCGCGCGGGCCGGGTCGGCCACGAGGTACGGCGCCACGGAGGGCCCCAGGAACCCGGCGCCCTCGCTGACGCCGATGCCGACGAACGCGGGCAGGTCGTCGGGCGGGGGGGGCAGGGCGTGCGCCAGCATCGCGCCCAGGTGCGGGTGGACGAGGGTGGGCTCGGGCTCGTAGCCCGTCTGCAGCAGCGTGGAGGCGCGCTCGTGGGCGCCCTGGCGGCTGGTGAGCGAGCGCACCACGCACAGGTGCCGGGCGAGCGCCGCCATCTTCGGCAGCGTCTCGCTCACCTGGAGGCCGTCCACGGGGGTGGGCAGGGCCGCGAAGGGGCCGCCCCCGGGCCGGCCGGGCTTGGGGTCGAAGGTGTCCAGGTGCGAGGGCCCGCCGGCCATCCACAGCACGATCAGGTGCTGGGCCCGGGCGGCGGGAGCCCCCGCGGCGCCCGGGAGCGGTTGCGCCGTCCCGTCGGCCCAGGCCGCGCGCACCGAGCGGAAGCCGGCGCGCGCCGAGGCCCAGGCGGCCACCGTGGAGGCGGCGCCGCCGACGAGGAAGCGCCGACGGGGCAGGGACCGGGGGACGGGAGCCTGGGGAGCGCGCATCGGGTCTCTCCGGGGGCGCGGGGCGGGGCTCAGTGGTTCGTGAGGAACTCGGTGGAGCGCGTGAGCGCGGCCAGGAGATCCTCGAGCACCTGCTGGCGCGCGGCGACGGCCGCCGACCGGGCCGCGCCGTCGCCGCCCGCGGGCAGGCGCGGCAGCGTGGCCAGCACGAGCGTGCGCTCGGCCTCGGTGGGCAGGCGCGAGAGGCAGGCGAGGTAGGCGCGCTCCAGGGCCTGCTCGGCGCTCAGCTCGGGCGCCGCCAGCCGGCGGGCCAGGGCGTCGCCGCGACCGGCGATCGCGCCGGCGAGCGGGCCGCCGTTCTCGAGCCACAGCGCGGCGCGCATGCCGCTGCGGGGCGTGGTCGCCGGGCGGTCCTCGCCGTCGTCGAAGAGCCGCGCCGCGCCGCGCAAGCCCTCGTCGCTCGCGCCCAGGCCCGCCCGGTCGGGGCCGGGCAGGTCGGGGAGCAGGGCCTGCGTGAGGGCGCGGAAGAGCACCTCGGGCTGGAGCTCGCGCACGGGGGCGCGCAGCAGGGGCACCTCCGCGGGCCCCGTGCCGCCCCGGGAGGCCGCCTGGTAGGGCGAGGCCAGGGCGAGCACGAGCAGCAGGCGCCTGAGGTCGAAGCCCGAGGCGACGAAGTCGCGCTCCAGGGTCTCGAGCGCGGGCCGGCTCAGGGCCCGGTCCGGGTCGCCCACGTCGTCCACGGGGTCGATCAGGCCCCGGCCGTAGAGGTGGGCGGCGAAGCGGTTGACGGCGGCGCGGGCGAAGGTCGGGTTCGTGGGCGCGGTGATCCACGCCGCCAGGGTGGAGCGCAGGCGCTCGTAGCCCAGGCCCGCGGCCACGGGCTCGCCGTCGAGCACCCGCGGCCGTCCGTCGCCCTCGTGGGCCTTGGCCGGGTTCACGGCGCGGGCCTCCACCTTGCCGGGCTGGTCGAGCACGCGGAAGCGGTCGGGCGCGACGGAGAGGCCGGCGAGGAGGTGCCGGGCGCGCAGCACGTCGGGCACGGTGGCCGCGAGCCGCCGCGCCGACTCGCGCAGCCGCTCGGCGCGCGCGAGCAGGAGGGGCAGCTCGTTCACGCTGGCCTCGAGAGCGGCCCGGCGGGCGGCGGCGGCGGAGAGGGCGGCCTGGGCCTGGGCGAGCGCCGCCCCGGTGGCCTGCGCGGCGGCCTGGGCCTGCTTCACCTTGGCCTCGTGGGCGCCGAGCACGGCGGCCTGCTCCCGGGCCGCCAGGCCCGCCTGCGCCGCGAGCTCCTTGGCCAGGGCGGCCTGCTCGCGCGCCGCGGCGCGCAACGGCTCCGGCAGCGCGGCGGCGGCCGCACGGGACTCGGCTTCCCGGGCGGCGGCGGCGGCGTCCTCGGCGTCCTTGCTCAGCGCGGCAGCCGTCGCGCGCTCCTTCTCGGCCGCGGCCTGGGCGGCCTTCAGGCGTTCGGCCAGCGGGGCGTGGGCCTTCTCGGCCGCGGCGCGGGCGGCCTCGGCCTTGGCCGCGGCCTCCTTGCCGGCGGCCAGGTCGGCGCGGGCCTTCTCCAGGGCGGCGGAGAGAGCGCGGGCCTGCTGTTCGGCGCGGGCGTTGAGGCCGTTGGCGCGGTCGACGGGCGTGGCGATCTTCTCCACGCGGGTGCGCGCGAAGAAGCCGAGCAGGCCGGCGAAGTCGCGCTGCGTCCAACGGTCGAAGGGGTGGTCGTGGCACTGCGCGCAGGCCACGCGCACGCCCAGGAACAGCCGCGCGGTGCGTCCGGCCAACGCCGGCCCGTCCTGGGCGAACTGGGCCACGTAGGCCGCCTCGCCGTGCTCGTCCACGGCCCCGCGCGCGGCCACGAGTGCGCTCACCAGGCGGTCGTAGGAGAGGCCGTCGCGCCAAGCCGCGGCCAGGAAGCCCTCCAGCGCCTCGCGCCGGCGCGGGTCCACGTTCGCACGGCCGAGCAGCAGGCGGCCGTACCAGGCGGCGAAGTGCCGGGCCGCCCCGGGCGAGTCGAGCAGGCGGCGCAGCAGCCGCTCGCGCTTGGCGGGCGCGGGGTCGGCCACGAAGGCGCGGGCCTCGTCGGGGGTGGGGAGCGTGCCGGTCAGGTCCAGCGTGGCCCGGCGCAGGAAGGTGGCGTCCTCGGCGGGGGGCGCGGGGGTGGCGTCGGCGGCCTGCCACGCCTCCCTTAGATGCGCATCGACCTCGGCCGCCACCTGCGCGGCGGGGGCGGGCGGCGCCTCGTCCAGGCCCGTGGCCCGGCGGCCGGCCCCGAGCAGGCTGGCCACGAGCAAGCCGGCCGTGGGCAGCACGAGCAGGCGGCGGCGGACCATGCGCCCTCCCGGACGGTGTCAGACACAGAGTCGCACCACTTTCCCCCCCGGGGTCGGTTTCTCGCCTCCCCGCCGCCCCCGCCGCCCCCCCGCGACCCGCCCTCCCTCCGCCCCACGCTCGCCGGGCGCCTGCGGGCCGGGGTTCTCCGGGTCGGGGGCCTGCGACCCCTCCGTCAGCGGGTCCAGCCGGGCACCCCCGCGCCCGGGGCGCCGAACTCCGCGGGCGCCCGGCCGTAGCCCGTCCTGCGCTTGGCCTCCATCGGCACCCCCACCAGGCCCTCCGGGCTGGCGAGCACCGTGGGGGGGCCCCCCGAGCTGCGCCCGTCCACGGCGTCCAGGGCCTCCCAGGCGGTGCGGGCCATCAGCAGGTCCAGGTCGTTCTGCTCGAAGGAGCCGGTGTGGTGCCCCGTGGCGCCGCCGTAGGACACGAACAGGAAGCGGCCCATCGTCACGGCCGCCAGCTGGCGGAAGACGAACTCCCCCGTGTCGTCCAGGCCGCTGCACGCCACCGGCACGATGACGATGCCGCGCTCGACGGCCGCACGCAGCGTGACCGTGTAGGGCGTGCCGCGCTCGAGGTGCGGCGGCGCGTCCCCGATCAGGAACAGCAGGCGGATCGAGCCGGGGCCGGCCCAGTCGAGCCGGACCACGGCCTCCTCCAGGGCCTCCTGCACGGCCTCGGGCGGGTCGCCGCCGCCCCCGACGCGCAGGGCGTCCAGCGTGCGCTGCACGGAGCCGAGGTCGGAGCTGAAGCGGAAGGGGCGCGTCACGTAGGCCTCGCCCACGTCGCGGAAGGCCACGCCCCCCACCCGTACGAACGGGGCGCTGGGGTGCTGGACGATCTTCGACACGACCGAGCGCAGCGTCGTCCGCAGCCGCTCGACCTCGTCGGCCATGCTGCCGGTGGTGTCCACGACGAGCGCCACGTCCAGCGCGACCCGCGCGGGGGGGCGTCCCGCGACCTGCCCGAAGCGGAGCACGTCGCTGTGGAGGGGCACGGGCACGCGCACCTGGCCGTGCTCCGTGAGCTCGGCCACGAGCGGGGCGCCCCCGGGCAGGCCGAGCGCCGCCGACGGCAACAGCAGACGCCCGCCCGCGTCGGTGCGCGCCCGGAACACCTCGCGCTGCTGGGCGTCCCGCAGCGTGACGGCCTCGTCCCACAGGGGGCGGCCGAACCCGTCGCACAGGCTCAGCAGGCGACGGTCTCGCAGGTCGAGCTTGGGCAGGTCCTGGCGCGGGTAGGCGGCGACGTACTCGAGGTACTCGGGGAGGCGGGCGTTGTCGTCGGTCTCCCCGCCGGCCAGGGGCGCCACGGCCCCCGAGGCGGGGCCGACGAGCGCGGGCGCCCGCAGGCGCCCGCCGGCGGCGGAGGAGCAGGCCCCGAGGGCAAGGGCGGCCAGGGACAGCAACGGGAGGAACGGGGACCGGGGGGTGCAGGACGGCACGGGGACCTCCAGGAGGGTGGGAGCCTCTCATATACTGACACGTCAGTCTAGTTTAAGGATCAGCGAAGGTCAAGCCCTGGTTGCGACCATCCCCCTTCGAATCCACGTCGTATCGCTCTTCGGCGCCTGATTCCCTTGCACCGCTGGGGCGCTCCACGGTCAATGCTGACATGCCGGTCCAGCCTACGCGCAGACGCCGCCTGCCGCCCCAGGCGCGCCGGCAGCAGATCCTGGACGCCGCCCTGCGCGTGTTCGGACGCGGGGGCTACCACGGCACGCAGGTGAGCGACGTGATCCGCGAGGCCGGCGTGGCGCGCGGCACCTTTTATCTCTACTTCGACTCCAAGCACGCCGTCTTCGAGGCGTTGATCAGCCGGATGCTGGGCATCTTCCTCGAGGCGCGGCCGGCCGCCCCCGAGCCGGCCATCCACGGCCCGACGCAGGCGGAGGCCGTGCTGCGGGCCTCGTACCGGACGGTGTTCGAGACCTTCCGCCGCCACCGCGACCTGTGCCGCCTGCTCTTCGAGGAGGCCGTGGGCCTGGAGAAAGGCTTCGCCCAGCGCCTGGCGGAGCACTTCCAGGTGTGGCACGAGCGCGTGGCGGCGACCTTCCGCCTGTTCGTCGAGCGCGGGGCCGCCCGCCCGGAGCTCGACGTGGACCTCACGGCCGACCTCGTGCTCGGGATGGTCGAGCGGCTCACCCGCGTGCATCTGCTCGGCGAGCGCGCGCCCGACCTCGAGCGGCTGGTCGAGGCGATCGTGGCCTTCGAGCTGCACGGGATCGCCCCGCACGGCTGACGGCCGCCGGTGATCGCGCGGGGGCGGTCGTCGCCCGAGCCGGGCCGCTCGAGCCCGGGCCGCTCGAGCCCGGGCCGCTCGAGCCCGGCGCCGCGCGGTCAGGGGGCGGCGAAGACGACCAGCCGGACGACGCGATCGAAGGCGTCGAAGCGCACGACGAGCCCCGGATACGTCCACTCCTGCGCGTCGGCCGGCTGCCCCTTCGGCGGTCCGCTCTTGGCGAGCACCTCGGCTCGCGTGCTGCCATGCGTGACGCCCCCCGCCGTGCGGCCCTTGAACCCGGGCCGGGTGATCACCGTCTTCAGCCGCCCGTCGGGGTTCAGGTTCAACGAGAGCGAGCGCGGGAACGACAGCAGACGGTGCCCGCGGCCCGCCTCGCTGTCGTCCAGCGGCCTGCCGAGAGCCTTGATCAGGGCCTCGGCGGTGGACTCGCCGATCCGGGCGCCCTCGAAGCCGCGCCCGGGCTCGAGCACGACGCCGCTGGAGCTCTCGTCCGGCGTGGGCAGGGCGGCGGCCGGCTCGGGCCAGGCCGCCGGGGCCCGGAAGCCGAGCTCGGGGCTGGCCACGCTCCAGGTCCCATCCTTCGCGAAGGTCACGTCCAGGCTCCAGCGGCGGGAGGCCACGAACGCAACCTGAGGGTGTTGGCCCGGGTCGGCCTGGTAGGCCTGGGTGAGGCGGTAGAGCGAGCCGTCCGGGAAAGGCCACCCTGCCCCCGAGGCCACCCCGGGGATCTCGCCGAAGCCGATCTCGTACTCCTTCACGATCTGCCGCCGCACCGCGTCGCGCAGGGCGAACGAGCCGTGGTGCTGGTCGGGGCGCTTGAGCGCGCCGCCCAGCAGCTTGAAGACCTCGACCTGGTAGGTCGTCGCCTCCTGGGGCGGCCCCTGCGGCGTGGTCCAGGTGCGTTCGACTTTGCGGATGCGCTGGATCACGTACGGCCGGTCGCCGAAGGCGTTCAGGGTCGTCTTCCAGAACACGTAGAACAGCCGTCCCTCGCCGTAGGTCGCCGCCAGCAACGGGTGCTCGGGCCGGAGCAGATCGAGGCCCACGGCCGAGGCCAGCCGGCCCACCTCCGTCTCCCCCGCCCGCGCGAGGTCGCCCTGGGGAGCCGCGTCGCGCAGGCCGTCCCGCACGTGGATCAGCCTGAGCTCGGGCAGCGCGGCCGGACGCCGCTCCTCGCCGCGGGCGCCCCCGGCCCCGGCCGCGGCCAGGGCCGCCCCCAGGAGCAGCGCTTGCACTCCACGCATCCGCAGTCGCATCGGGCGGCTCCATCGTCGATCCGGGGTCGGCGCGCGGACCGCCCGGCGGACGGGCTCTCCGAATACCATGCCGCGCCCCAGGCTGGGAGCACCCATGTCGAGCCGAGCGACGACGAGCGGACCCGGTGGAGCGGCGGCGCCGCCCGGCGAGCGCCTCTACGACCCGGCGCCGGGCGAACGCGAGCTCACGGTGCGGGCGCTCGTGGTGGCCTGCGGCGTGGGCGCGCTCATCGCCACGATCAACGTCTTCTTCGGCCTCAAGACCGGCTGGACCTTCGGCGGCTCGATCCTGGCGGCCATCCTCTCCTACGCCACCTTCGCGGTGCTCAAGCCCCGCACGCCCTTCACCGTGCTCGAGACGAACATCGCGCAGACCGCCGCCTCGGCTGCCGGGACGATGACCACGGCCGCGGGCCTGGTGGCCCCGATCAGCGCGCTGCGCCTGATGGGCAAGGACCTCGGCTGGGGCACGCTGACCCTGTGGGCCGCGTCGGTGGCCTTCATCGGCGTGTTCTTCGCGGTTCCGCTGCGCCGCCAGATGGTGTTGGTGGAGCGCCTGCGCTTCCCCAGCGGCACGGCCGTGGCCCACACGATCGTGGCCATGTTCGGCTCCGGGGCCGAGACCCTGCGCCGCGCCCGCACGCTGCTCCTGTGGGCGGCCGTCGCCGCAGGCTTCGTGGTCCTCTCCTGGGCCGCCCCCGTCGTGAAGGACCCGCCGCTGCACGCCTGGTTCGGCGGCGTGTTCGCGACGCTGGCCGTGTGGCAGTTCAAGCTCACGATCGACACGATGCTGATCGGGGCGGGCATCCTCGTGGGCCTGAGGGTCTCGCTCTCCCTCGTGCTGGGCTCGGTGGTGGCCTGGGGCCTGCTGGCGCCCCTGGCCAAGGCCCAGGGCTGGGCGCCCGGCGCCGTGACCTCCTGGACGGATGGGGCGCGCGGCTGGATCCTGTGGACCGGCGTGGCGATCATGCTCGCCGACGCGCTCACGAGCCTCGCCCTCTCGTGGCGCACGATCGCCGCCGTCTTCCGGCGCAGCCACGGAGACGGGCCGACGGAGGATCCGGCCCGCGCCATCCCCGCGCGCTGGTGGGTCGGCGGCCTGGTGCTGAGCACGGCGGCCGCCGCGACCTCGCTGGCGCTGCTGTTCGACATCCCGCCCCACTACACGGTGCTGGCGGTGGCGCTCTCCTGGGTGCTGGCCGCCATCGCCGTGCGCAGCAGCGGCGAGACCGACATCAACCCGGTGAGCGGCGTGGCCAAGGTGACCCAGCTGGCCTTCGGCGCCATCGAGCGCGGGGCCGCGGCCGTGCAGACCAACCTGCTGGCCGCCGCGGTCACGGGCGCGGGCGCCTCGCAGGCCGCCGACATGATGGGCGACCTCAAGACCGGCCACCTGCTCGGAGCCTCCCCCCGGCGGCAGTTCCTGGCCCAGCTGGTGGGCATCGCCGCCGGCGTGCTGGTCTGCGTGCCCGTCTACCTGCTGGTGACCCACGACGGCATCGGCAAGGGCGACCTGCAGGCGCCCAGCGCCAAGGCCTGGCAGGCCACGAGCGAGCTGGTGGTGAAGGGGGCGGGGGCGCTGCCGCCCAACGCCGTCTGGGGCGTGCTCGGAGGCGCGCTCTTCGGCCTGGCCGTGCCCCTGCTCTCCCGCTTCGCCCCACGGTGGAAGCCCTACCTGCCCTCGGCCATGGCCGTGGGCATCGCCTTCATCCTCACGCCCAACGCCACGCTGCCGTTCCTCCTGGGAGCGTTGGCCCACCTGATCTGGCGCCGCCGCCGCCCCGCCCAGGCGGCCGACCTCGCCTTCTCGGTGGCCAGCGGCCTGCTCGTGGGCGCGGGCCTGGCCTTCGTGCTCACGGGCGTGCTCGACGCGCTGGGCGTGAAGGCGCCGTTCCCGGTCTGACCCGCCGCCCCGCCGGCCGCCGCCGCGGACGACGGCCCGCGGGGCCGGCGGCTCACCTCAGCGCCGTGTAGATGCGGTGCACGTCGTCGTTGTCGTCCAGCGCCGCCAGGAACTCCTCGACCTCGGCGCGCTGCTCGGGCGGCAGGTCGAGCGCCTCCTTGGCCACGTAGCCGATCTCGGAGGTCGTCACCGACCAGCCGGCGGCGCGCAGCGCCTTGGTCACGGCGTCCAGGTCGCCCGGGTCGGTCGTGAAGTGGCCGCCCGTGCAGCCCTCGGGCGCCTGCGGGAGCGGGCCCACGTCCTGCGCGCCGGCCTCGATGGCCGCGGCCTCGAGGTCGAGGCCCTCGCCGTCGTGCGTGGCCTCGATCAGCCCCCGCGTGTCGAACAGGAACGAGACCTTCGCCGGCAGCTGGCCCTTGCGGAACAACACGCGGATCTCGGGCGCCGTGCGGTTGCGGTTGTCGGTCAGGCACTCGACGATCACCGGCACGTGGTGCGGCGCGAAGCCCTCGAAGGTCACGTGCTCGAGCTC
>CAZPOZ010000030.1:0-12699 GCA_964588235.1 uncultured Planctomycetales bacterium | reverse complement strand
CCGCAAGAGAGGTCTCGCCCTCCGAAGGGCCCTACCCCTCGCTTGGTGGCCATGGCGCTCAGGCCGCTTCCTCCTCCTTGCGCAGGCCTTGAGGCGCGTCGTCGTCGTCATCGGCCTTCCGCTACCGGCCCAGCGCGCCGGCCGCTTGGGCACGGCCTGCAGAGGCCATCGATAGGGCCTTCCGCAGGAGAGGTCTCGCCCTCCGAAGGACCCTACCCCCAACCTGGTGGCCCTGGGCCTGAGGGCGCTGCCGCCCGGGGGGCCTCCGTTGCGCCGCCCCGGCCCGCGCGCCGGGGCGGCGGCGCCCCTCAGGCGGCGGGCTCGGCGTGCGTGCTGAGCGCCCAGGGCGTGAACAGGGCCAGCCCGTAGACGAAGGCAGCGAGGCAGAAGACCAGCCCCCAGGCCGCCCACAGGACGAGCGCGAACGGCAGCAGCAGGCCCAGGGCGGGACGGTTGGCGCAGAAGGCCACCGGCGCGCTGCTGGGCCTCAGGTGGCCGATGCGGCTCCACACCCAGGGCAGGTAGAGCAGCAGGGGCGCGGCGATGGCGATCGAGGAGTAGGTCCCCACGATCAGGCCCACGATCAGGGTGAAGGCGAAGCCCTCGAGCACGTTGCGCTGTCCCAGGTTGAGCGCGTAGAGCACGCCGCAGACGAGCAGGATCGTGGCCGTGGTCCGCAGCGTGCGGCTCAGGGTCTGGTTGATCGAGTCGTCCAGGATCTTCGGGGTCACGTCCGGCCGCTTGCCGCGGTTCTCACGGATGCGGTCGTACACCACGACGGTGTCGTTGATCGAGAAGCCCACCAGGGTCAGGAAGGCGGCGACCATGGTCAGGTTGATCTTCGCGTCCACCCACCCCATCGCGTTCACGAGCGCGACGATGCCCAACGAGATGAGCACGTCGTGGAAGAGGCACAGCACCGAGGCGATGCCCATCGTGGTCGAGCGGAAGCGGATGGCGACGTAGACGATGATGCCGAGCAGCGACAGCACCAGGGCGACCAGGGCGTCGTTCTTCAGGCGCTCGGCCACGGAGGGGCTGATCTGGTCCTGCGACGGGAAGGCCGCGCTGCGGGCGACCTCCTCGGCGGCCGCCGGCGAGCCGAGCACGCGCGTCAGCGCCGAGCGGAACCCGGGGCCGCCCAACCACTCGCCCAGGTAGAGGCGCAGGGCCTCGGGCTGCGGGTCGATCGAGGTCGTGGCGGCGCGGGCGCCCTCGGCGCCCTCGGGCGTCGCCTTCGTCGTGGTCTTGAGCCACACCTGGAAGGTGCGCACGCCCGGCAATGCCTGCGGGCTCGGCCGGACGACCACCACCCGGTTCACCTGCGAAGCGGGCAGCGTGCGCCGTTCGCCGGTCTCGGCCCGCAGGTGGGGCAGGTCCTCGGTCAGCAGCGTGCGCAGCGTCTCGGCGGTCAGCGTCTGGGCCGGATCGACGAAGGACAGGTCGAAGGTCAGCCCCCCGGCCACGGCCGCGAGCTCGGCGTCGGCGCCGGCGGGCGCGGCAGGCAACGGCGTCGTCGTCCCCGGCAGCAGGGGGCTCGGGGAGCCCGGGTCGGCCGGGCCGGCGGAGGCGGGCGCGTCGGCGCCGTAGGGCTGCGGGTTGCCCGAGGTCCACTCGGGGAGCAGCCGGTCCTTGAAGCGCGCGCGCAGGAAGCCCTCCAGCGCCTGGGCCTGCTCCTGCGGGGAGAGGTCGCCCTGGGAGGCCGAGCGCTGCACCTTCAGCTCCACGGCGTTGGCCGAGGAGCGCACGGCGTAGACCTCGGCCCCGTCGTAGGGCCCGGCCATCACCGTGCGCCGACGGACGACGTTCTGGTCGTCCTCGCGCACCAGCGTCGAGACGTCCACCGGCACCGGGGCGCCGCCCAGGCGCGCCTTGACCTCGTCCACGCTGGTGGGCACGGTGAAGCCCATCTGCACCTTCTGGCCACCGGTGAAGTCGATGTCGTACAGCGTGTAGCGGTCGGCGCCGGCGAAGCCGATCAGGCCGAGCACCACGCCGGCCACGGAGACCGGCACGAGGATCCGGCGCAGGCCCATCCAGCGCACGGCGGGCAGGCCGCGGCGGCGCAGGCCGCTGACCTCCTTGAGGCCGCCGCGCGCGATCTGCCACTCGAAGATCGTGCGCGTGACGTAGATGGCCGTGAACATCGAGATCAGCAGGCCGAGCCCCAGCGAGACGGCGAAGCCGCGGATGCTCCCGGAGCCGTAGACGAACAGGAACACGGCCGTGATGACCGAGGTCATGTTGGCGTCCACGATCGTGGTCAGGGCCCGGGCGTAGCCCTCGGCGATCGAGCGGTGCACGCTCCGCCCGGCCAGCCGCTCCTCGCGGATGCGCTCGTTGATCAGGATGTTGGCGTCCACCGCCGCGGCCAGGGTGAGCACGATGCCGGCGATCCCGGGCAGCGAGAGCGCCGACTGGAACGCCGCCAGCGCCCCCAGGAGCAGCACCAGGTTGAGCACCAGCGCCACGTTGGCCACCAGGCCCATCCGGCCGTAGTAGACCAGCATGAACAGCACCACGAGGATCAGCGCGCCGATCGTGGCGTAGATGCCGCGGTCGCGCGCCTCGCCCGCGAGCCGCGCGCCGAGCTTGGTCTTCGACTCCTGCACCGGGTTCACCTTGAGCGAGCCCGTCTGCAGCGTGGTCATCAGGTCCTCGGCGCGCTGGCGCGCGCGCTCGTAGTCCGACTCGCCCAGCGTCACCTGCACGCCGCGCGAGCCCAGCGGAGCCTGGATGGTCGGGCCGGTCACGAACTGCCCGTTGAGCAGGATGGCCATGGGCAGCAGCAGGTTGCGCCCGGTCCAGGTCTCGAAGACCCCCTGGTACTCGAGCTTGACGTCGAAGTGCGTCACCGGCTCCATGCGGTCACCCCGGCCCACCGCGACGTTGGCCAGGATGCCGCCGTCGAAGCGCTCCTTCGGGTCGAGGGGGTCCTCCACGATCGCGAAGCCGTCGCCGTGCCAGCGGCGCGACTCCCCGCCCTCCTGCACGGGCACGAGCCGGAAGGGGGGCCGGCTGGGCACGTAGGCCGTGCCGGCGGCCTCGGCGTCCTTCCAGCGCTGGACCTCGGAGGCCTTGAAGGCCACGAAGGCCGTCTCGTCCTCGGGCCAGACCCGGAAGCGCTGGCGCTTGAGCCCGTCCTTCGTGGTCGTCTCGGGTCCCTCGTACCAGGCCTCCGGGCGCACCTCGATGCGGAACTGGAGGTCGCCCAGGGCCGTGACGCGCTTGACGACGCTGTCCGTGTCGCCCTCGCTGCTGGCGGGCATGTTGATCTCGAACTTGTTCTCGCCGACGTCCAGGACCTCGATCTCGGTCAGGCCGCTGCGGTTCACGCGGTCGCGGATCACGTCGATCGTGTGCTTCATCACGTCGGCATCGCTGAGCGTGGGGTCCTGGGCCTTGGCCCGGGCCACGTCGATGCTGAAGCGGATGCTGGTGCCGCCGCGCAGGTCCTGGGCGAGCTTGAGCCCCTGACGGGCGTAGATCCAGATCCCGGCCAGGGTGACGGCGAGGATCAGCAGGAAGCGGCCGCGGAGGTTCATGTGCTGCATGGGAACGTGGCCTTTCGAGGAGTCGGGCCCCGGAGCCGGCGCTCAGGCCGGGCCACCGGGGGGGGTCGTGGGGTCGGGTGCGCGGGGACGGTGCCGGGTCAGGGAGCCGGGGGGAGTCGGGGGTGAGGGGCGCCGGAGGGGCGCGAGGGGACGGGAGCGCCAGGAGCGGACGAGGCCGGCGCGCGGGGGGCGCCGGGCGCCGCGCTCAGAAGCGCCGCTCGAGCGAAGCGCGCTCGACCGGACGTGCGGCCGGCGTCGGGCGCACCGGGCGGCCCCCGGGCGGGGCCGACGCGCGCAGCACCGTCTCCGGGGACGGAGGCGCGAGCAGCAGGTCGGGCCCCTGGCGCAGCCAGCGGTCGATGCGGTCCAGCGCCGCCAGGCTCGCCGAGTGGGAGGTCGCCGCGCAGGCCTGGGCCTCGTGAGGGAGGCCGCCGGGGGCGATCGCGGCCACGGCGATCAACAGGGGCACGACCAGCAGCAGCAGGGCCAGGGCGGTGCCCGCCAGCGGCGCGCCGATGCGGGTCGCCTCGCGCCTCATCGGGTCGCGGCCCCCGGCGCATCCTCCGCCCCGGGGGGCGCCTCGGTGGTCGCGCCCTCCGGGTTGACCTGCCAGACCGCGGCGCGCGAGAAGCGGATGCGCGTGTTGGTCTTGTCGTCCACCCGCAGGGTGACCGTGGCCTCGTCCAGGGCCACCACGGTGCCGTGGATGCCGGCGTTGGTGACCACGGCGTCGTGCTTCTTGAGGCTCTTGACCTGCTGCTCGCGTGCCTTGCGCTCCCGGGAAGCCGGGCGGAACACGAGCAGGTAGAAGATCACGAAGACGATCAGGATGGGGGCGAAGAAGGCGAGGCCGCCCCCGGCCTCCTCCGCCAGCAGCAGCGCGAACCCGGCGTCGGCCAGCCCCCCCGCGGCGGCCCCGGGCGCCGGCGCGGCGGCGGGCGCCGGGGGGGACAGCAGGGCCGAGAGCGGGGGGCAGAGGAAGGGGGGCATGGGCGGAGGACCGGGTTCCCGGAGCGCAGCGTAGGATAGGGGGGCTTCTGCTGGCCGGCCCGAAAAACGGCCGCCCCCGGCTGCCGGGCGCCCTTCGCCGCCGCCCGACCGCCCCGCCCCCCCCCTGCGGCCCCGCCCTCCATGACCGAGCTGCCCGACGCCCCCCGCGGACGCCTGGTCGTGGCCCTCTCCGGCGGCGTGGACAGCGCCGTGGCGGCGGCGCTGCTCGTGGAGGCCGGGCACGACGTCGTGGCGGTCCACGTGCGCACGGGCGTCGAGACGGACGGCGGCGCCGCCGGGGGACGCTCGTGCTGCGGCGTGGACGACGCGCGCGACGCCCGCGAGGTGGCCGCGCGGCTCGGGATCCCCTTCTACGTCGTGGACGCACGCGAGGCCTTCGGCGCGCACGTGCTCGGGCCCTTCGTCGCCGCGTACGCCGCCGGCCTGACGCCCAACCCCTGCGTGGCCTGCAACCAGCACGTCAAGTTCGGGCGGCTGCTCGAGCTGGCCACGGGCCTGGGCGCAGCCGCGATCGCCACCGGGCACTACGCCCGCTGCGAGGCGTTGCCCTCGGGCCGCCATGCGCTCCGGAGGGCGGCCGACCCGCGCAAGGACCAGACCTACGTGCTCCACGGGCTCGACCAGGCGCAGCTGTCGCGGGCCGTGTTCCCGTTGGGCGGTCTCACGAAGGCCGAGGTGCGCGCGCGCGCCCGGGCCCTGGGCCTGCCCGTGGCCGACAAGCCCGACAGCCAGGAGCTGTGCTTCGTGCCCGACGGCGACGTGCGGGGCTGGCTGGCCCGGGCCGCCCCCGGCCGGGCCGTCCCCGGCGAGTTCTTGGAGGGCGATGGGCGGGTCGCCGGCACGCACGCCTCGGCGCTGGGGTTCACGCGCGGGCAGCGGCGAGGGCTGCCGGCCCTGGGCACGCCGCGCTACGTGGCCCGCGTCGAGCCGCTCGCCGGCCGCGTGCACCTGGCCCCGCGCGAGGCCCTGCTCGACGGCTGGCTCGAGGCCCGCCCGACCCTGTGGAGCGCCGAGGCGGAGCCGCCGCCGGGCACGCTGCGCGAGGTCGCGGTGCAGGTGCGCCACGCGGCCGCCCCGGTCCCGGGCCTGCTCCGCGTGCTCGCACCGGGGCACGTGGGCGTCGAGCTGTCCACGCCCGTCTTCGGCGCGGCTGAGGGCCAGGCCCTTGTCGCCTACGTCGGCGACCAGCTGCTCTGCGGTGGGCCGCTCACGCGCCTGGCCCCGCAGGCCCCGGCGGCGCAAGGCGCGCAGGCCCGCTGAGCCCGTCGGGGGGCGCGGGCCGGCCGGCGCCGGACCCGCCCGGTCGGGAGGGCAGCGCCCCCGAGGGGCCTCAGCTCAGCCGCTCCTTGAGCGCCTTGCCGGCGCGGAAGCCCACGCCGACGGAGGCCGGGATCTCGATGCGCTCCTTCGTCTGGGGGTTCGTCCCCATGCGGGCCTTGCGGCGGGACACGCGGAAGGAGCCGAAGCCCAGGATGGCCACGTCCTGGCCCTTCTTGAGCCCCTCGACGATGGACTCCACGAAGGCGTCCAGCGCACGCTCCGCGTCGGCGCGGGTCGAGCCCAGGTGCCTGGACATCGCGTCGATGACTTCGGCCTTGTTCATGTGTCCTCCGCTGCCACAGGCCGGCCGCCCGCGACGGACCGCACCGGTGCCTCGACCCCGGCACCGTACACCGGGACCTTCGCCGAGGCCAGCCCCCCCCGGGGGGGCTGGCCAGCCCCACGCGGCCGCCCACCGGCGCCGGCCCCGGGAGGACGGGCTGCCGGACCGCGTGGGAGCGCGCCCCTTCGCCGTCTGGAGTCTGGACTGCGGCGTCCGGGGCGCGGGATGGCTCCCCTGCCGGGCGCCCCGCAGGCGGGGCGCCGTGGAAGGCCGGCAGCGGCGGGGCCGCTCCCGACGCCGCTTGCGGCGTCGCTGGCCCGCGCCGCCCTGCGCAACGGGCCGACGCGGGCCTGAACGCCCCCAGACCGGCGCTCCGCTCGCGCGCAGGGGGAGCAACCTGGACCCGGCCCCTACATGAACGAGTGGGATCGCGCGGTCCGGGCGGGCCCCGACGGCCCCTGCCTCCGTCGCCTCGCCTTGGCGATGGCTCCGGCGTCGCCGTCGGCTCGTCTCCTGGCCCTGGACCGTCCGTGCCGCGCCGGGACGAGGGGGGCTCCCCGGCAACGACCTCGCAACCTCCTCTAACCCGCATGTTGCGTGAACACAGGTTGAATCGCGCGGTCCAGGCTGCGTCCTCGGGGCCGGGACGCGGCGTCAGAGCTCCTCACCGATGCGCTGTCGGCATCGCTTCGTCGCTCTTCCTTGCCCCCGGCCCGATGCCGCGAGCCAGGACGGGCCGTACGCGGGGAGGTGCATCCCACCTGCCCTCAGCGCCTCCTCCGAGGGAGAATCCGTCCCCTGGCGGCGCGCGCTTCACGCAACATGCGGGCGAAGAGGGCCGGGGAGGCAGGTCACCCCTCGTTCGGGGCGCGCGTCACGAAGGGGGCGGGTCTGGACACGAGGGACGCCTCCGACCGCCCGATTGCGGGCGTCCCGTCGGGCGCTCCGTGCGAGGATCGGGTGCCGCAAAGCACCCGAGGGACGGCCAGCCGATGGACTTTCGCGCGCTCGCCCTGCGCCTTGGCATGCTCGGCTCGGCCCTCGGGGCGCTCGCCGAGCCGCGCCTGAGCCCGGGCCCGCTCCCCGCCGGCCCGCTCGAGGTGCGCGACGTCTCGGCCAGCCTGGGGCCCGGCGCCGACCCCTCGGCACCCACCGATGGGCTGGGCGCGCCGCAGACCTGGATCGCCGTGGCGGACGGCCATCGCTGGCTCCAGGGGGGGGCGCCGCTGGACGGGCTCGCGCGGGGGGCCAGCGCCGTGGGCGCGGCGCTGGCCGACGCCGCCGAGCGCCTCCCGGGGCGTGACGTGCTGGTGGTCAGCGACGGGCGCTTCACCGACGACGCCGCCGCGGGCGCCCGCGCCGTCCGGGCGCGGGGCGGCCGGGTCCACGTGCGGCTGCCGGGCCGTCCCGCTGCCGACGTCGGGCTGGCCCAGGCGCGGGGGCAGCGGAGCGCCGCCGGCGTCGAGATCGAAGCGCTGGTCGAGGCCTCGGCCGAGGGCGTGGTGCGCGTCGGGCTGTGGCGCGGCGCGACCGAGGTCGCCGCGCAGTCGTTGCGGGTGGTGCCCGGGGGGCGCCAGCGCGTGCAGCTGCTCGACCCGGAGCCGCCCGCCGAGGGAGGGGCCTACCGCGTGCAGCTGGTCGCCGCGCCCGGCACCCCCGACGACGACCCGGGCAACGACGCCCTCGTGCTGGGCGTGAGCGCCGAGCGGGGCACCGTGCTCTGGTGCGGCCCGGACGCCCCGGATCCCGGCGCGCTCGGCGCGGTGGGGCTGCGGGTGAGCCCCGGGCTCGACCTCGAGGCCGCGGCGGCGGCCGAGGCCGTCGTGCTGGCCGACCTGCCCTACGAGGCGATCGGGCCCGCGGGCGTGGACGGGCTGCGCCTGCTCGTCGCCGGCGGGGCGCGCCTGCTGGTGCTGGGCGGGCCGCGCGCCTACGCGGCCGGAGGCTACGCGGGCACGCCGCTGGAGGACCTGCTGCCGCTCCACGTCCCTGCCCCCGAGGGCGATGCGGTGTGGGTCGTGGCCCTGGACGCGAGCGGCAGCACGCGCGGCCCGCCGCTCGCGGCGCTGGTCGCGGCCCTGGCCGAGCTGCTGCCCGCCCTGCGGCCGGGCGAGCGTCTGGCGGTCCTGCCCTTCGCCGCCCGCGCGGCCTCGGCGCCCCTGGGGCCGGGCTTCGTCGCCGCCGGCGACGCTGAGGCCGAGGCCGCCCTGCTGCGGGCCCTGGCCGGGCTGGTGGCCGCCGGTCCCACCGACCTGGCCGCGGGCGTCGCGGGCGCGCTGGACCTGCTCGCCACGCAGCCGGGCCGCGGCGCCCGCAGCCTGCTGCTCGTGACCGACGGCGACCCGGACGAGGCTCCGGACCGGGAGGCCCTGCGCGCCCTGCTCCCACGGCTGAGCGCGCTCGACGTGCGCTTCGGCGCGCTGGTGATCGACATGCCCCGCGCCGTGGAGGCGCTGCGCGCCACGCTCGCGCGCCGGCCCGAGGACGTGCAGATCCTGGCGAGCGGGCGCGACGCATCCCGCGCGCTCCTCGCCCGGCTCTCGGAGCGGCGGGCCGAGATCGAGCGCGAGCGGGCCGGCCGCCCCGAGCGCGTGGAGGCCGCGCCCGGCTCTTGGGCTGCGGGCCTGTTCGCCGGCTGGGTCCCGGGGGCCACGCACGTGACCGCCCTGAGCCCGGCCTCGCGGCTGCTCGCGCGGGCGCTGGGCGGCGGCGCGGCGCCCGGCGAGTGGCCCTTGGCCGCCGAGCGCGACCTGGGCGCCGGGGTTGTGCGCGCGCTGGCGTGGGGGCCGGGCCTGGAGGTCCCGCGCGGGCTTCATCGGGAGGCCTTGGTCCCGACGCTGGCGGAGCAGGCCCGTCAGGCCGACCGGGGCGATGCCGCCGACCTGGACGAGGCGGGGCACCTGCTCGTGCGCCTGCCGGCGCACGCCGGCGCGGGGCGGCTCAGCTGGGTCGGGGGGGACGCGGAGGGCGCGCTGCTCGAGGTGCAGCCCGGCCTCTTCCGCTCCGAGGCGCCGGCCCCGCCGGAGGGGCCGTTGCGCGCGCGTCCACCGCCGCCGGCGCCCGAGCGGGTCCTGCGCCTCCCGGCGCGTCCGCGGCCCGAGCACCGCGGCGTCGGCCCGGACCGGGCGGCGCTGCTGGCCCTGGCGGAGGTCGGCGGCGGGCGCCTGCTGGCGCCCGGCGAGGCCGCCCCCCGGGGAGGCCGCGAGCCCGGCCCTTCCGCGGCGCCCTGGCTGCTCGTGCTCGCCTGTATCCTCCTGGTGCTCGAACGCGCCCACGCGCTCCGTGCGCGCCGCTCGGCGCAGGCGGGCTCCGGAGCCGCATGACCTCTCCCCGCCCCCTGTGGGCCGCCGCGCTGCTGCTCTCCGCCTCGGCTCCGTGGGCCGCGACGGTGATCGCCTGCGCGCCCCGCCGCGCGCAGCCGGCGTCGGACGGCCCGGCGGCCACGACCCCGGGGCAGGCGCCCCCGGGCGACCGCGCCTTCCACGAGGGCACGGCGCACCAGCGCGAGCTCGTGGCAGGGCAGCTCGCGCGCCTGGCCAGCGACGACGGCGGCGAGCGCCTGGCGGCCGCCCGCCGGCTGGGCACGCTGGGCGAGCCCGCGGTGGCGGCGTTGATCGGGGCGCTGTCCGGGCACCCGGTCCCGCGCGTGCGCGCCATGTCGGCCTGGACCCTGGGCTTCCTCGACGACCGGCGCGCCATCGAGCCGTTGGCCCGCGCGCTGGCGCAGGGCGACGCCGAGCTGCGCCTGGAGTCGGCCGCCGCGCTCGTGCGCCTGGGCGACGATCGGGGGGCGCAGGTGCTGATCCAGGCGCTGGAGGACCCGGATCCGCGGGTGCGGCTGCACGCCATCGGCGTGCTGCGCGACGCGCTGGACGACGACCTGGGCTACGAGGTGGACGGCGACCCCGTGGAGCGCGCGGCGGCCGTGGCCCGCTGGCGGGGCTGGCTGGCGCGGCGGCGCGACGAGGCGCCGTGAGCGAGGCGCGGACGCGCGGGCGCCGCGCCGGGCCCGCGTTCAGGCTGGGGGTCCTGTCCCTGGCCGCGCTGGCAGGCGCCGCGCTCGCCTCCTGCTCGGCCCGCGGCCCGGGCTTCGCGGGGACGGCGGCGGCCGCCCCGGGGGCCGTCCGCGCCGGGGCCGCGCCGCGGTCCGATCCCGAGGCCGAGCTGGCCCGCCTGCGCGCCGAACGCGACGCCGCTCCCACCGTCGTCCGGGCGCACCTGAGGCTGGTGGGCGCGTGGACGCGCCGCGGGCTGTCCGCGCTCGCCCGCGAGGAGTACCGCAGCCGCGCCTCGAGGCCGGACGCCTCCCTCGCCGACCGGGTGATCGCCGAGGTGCTCGCCTCGGGGGGCGCCTCCTCGGCGTTGCGCGCGGCGTACGCGCGCGCCGTGGACGCCGAGCCGCGCGAACCCTGGTGGCGGCTGGCGCGGGCGGAGGTCGAGCTGACCGAGGCCGACGCCTGGAACGTCCGCCGCCGGGAGGCGATCGAGAGCGGCGACCGCGCGGCGGAGTCCAAGGCCCACGGCCAGGCCCGCGGCGCGCTGGCCCGGGCCGAGCCCGACCTCCGGGCGGCGGGCCGGCTGGACCCGCGCCTGGCCGAGGCGGAGCTCTACCTCGGGCACCTGCGGGCGCTCGAGGGCGACCTCCTGGGCGGGGCCGCCGCCCAGCGCGCCGCGTACGGCGCGGCGGCCGCCGCGTTCGAACGGTGCGTGGCCCTCGCGCCCTCCCTGGCCGCCGGCTGGGCCGGCCTGTGCGACGTGCGGGCGCGCCTGGGGGCCTTGGACGAGGCGCTGGCGGCCGGAGCCCAGGCGGCCCGGCTCGAGCCCGACGACCCGGAGGCGCGGCTGGCCTTGGCCCGGCTGCTCGCCGAGGCCGACCGTCCGGTCGAGGCCGTCGAGCAGTACCGCGCGGCGGCGGCGCTCCGGCCCGAGGACCCCGAGCCCTGGTTGCGGCTCGGCGACGTGCTCGCCGGAGAGGAACGCTACGAGCAGGCGCTCGAGGCCTACGCCCAGGCCGAGCGGCGCGACCCCGACGAGGTCGAGGTGCATGCCCGGGTGGGGGCGATCCACGAGCACCGCGGACGGCGGGCGGCGGCCCAGGCCGCCTACCAGCGCTACCTCGACCAGGGCGGCCCGCGCCGCCAGGAGATCGGCCGCAGGCTCGAGCGCCTGGTCGAGGCCGGCGCGCGTCCCTGACCCCGCGCGGGAGGGGGCGGGGCTTCAGCGACGACGCCACCAAGAGGGGCGATGCGAGGCACGAGCGGCGCGCCGGAGCCGGGCGCTCAGGCCCAACGCCACCACGTTAGTCGATGCGAGGCACGTGCGGCGCGCTGGAGCCGGGCGCTCAGGCCGCTTCCTCCTCCTTGCGCAGGCCTCGAGGCGCGTCGTGGTCGTCATCGGCCTTCCGCTACCGGCCCAGCGCGCCGGATGGTTGGGCACGGCCGGCAGAGGCCCTCCATGGGGCCTTCCGCAGGAGAGGTCCCGCCCTCCGGAGGACCCTGCCCCTGACCGGGTGGCCATGGGCTTCAGCGGGGCGCGGGGCCGCCGTCCGGGTCGTTGGAGCTGAGCGGGAGCGTCACCGCGCCCACGGCCACCCCCTCGGGGCCCAGCGCCAGCGCGCGCAGCACGAGGCTGCCGCCGTAGGCGGCGTCGGCCAGCGGCCGCTCGCCGGGGGCGGCGGGCAAGGTCAGCGTGGCGGCCGCCCCCGTCGCTTCCACGTGCAGCCGGCGCACCACGGGGTCGTTGGCCCGGGCGTGGTTCTCGCGGATCGCCGGCGCGGCGGCCGGATCGAGGGCGCTCAGCCCCGGGACGGGCCGGCGGTCGGGGTGCGAGCGCCCGCGCGGCACCTCGAGGGTGAGCTCGACCTGCGTGCCCGCCGCCAGGGGCGGCAGCGAGACCTGCAGCGTCTCGCCCTCGACCGCCGCCGCGAGCAGGAGCTCGCGGTCGGGCAGCGCCAGGCGCGTACCGGGGTCGCCGAGCAGGTTGTAGAGCCAGAACGCCTCGCGTTTCACCCGCTCGAGCGAGGTGCCGGGGGGCAGCACCGCCAGCGTGCCCGCCGTGAGCAGCGCCAGCTCCACACGGTCGTCCGCGCGCGGGTCGAGCACCTCGTCGCGGGCCGCGGCCCAGACGTCGCCCAGACGACGGCCGGCGGCCAGGCCGCCCCGCACCATCGCCCGCGCGAACGAACGGCCCAGGAAGGTGTTGCCGGCCGGGTGGCAGACGCGCGTGGCGCCCACGTAGGCGATCGGCCCCCGCGGGCGGGCGAGCAGCGCCTCGCCCAGGCCCACGGCGCCGGGCACGTCGAACTCCGCCGTGGTGCAGGCCACCGCGAGCACCACGGGGGGCGTGCCGAGCACGTCCACGCGCGCGGCGTCGGCCAGGTGCAGCACCGGGTAGCGCTCGCGCCCGACGTGCAGCGAGTCGAAGCCCTGCGCGAAGCCGTGCCCGACGTAGGTGTAGAAGAGGGAGCCGGCGTTGAGCTCGGCGAGCACCTTGTCGTTCATCTCGCGCGGAGGCCAGAGGTAGGGCGAGCCG
>CAZPOZ010000029.1:0-12787 GCA_964588235.1 uncultured Planctomycetales bacterium | reverse complement strand
GGGTAGGCTGCCCGCGCCCCGGAGGACCCCGACATGCACCCGCACCCCACGGCCGAGATCGGCATCCTCGGCGGCACCGGCCTGTACGACCTGCCGGGCCTCGAAGACGCGCGGGATCTCGAGCTGGACACGCCCTACGGCCGGCCGTCGGCGCCCCTGCGCCTGGGCACGCTGCGCGGCCGCCGGGTGGCCTTCCTGGCGCGGCACGGGCACGGGCACCGGCTGCTGCCCACCGAGATCCCCTACCGCGCCAACGTCTACGCGTTCAAGCTCCTGGGCGTGACGAAGTGCTACTCCGTGGGCGCCGTGGGCAGCCTGCGGGAGGAGCTGCCGCCCCGCTCCCTGGTCGTGCCCGACCAGTTCTTCGACCGCACCCGCCACCGGCCCGACACCTTCTTCGGCGACGGGGTGGTGGCCCACGTCTCCCTGGCCGAGCCGTTCGCACCGGCCCTGCGCCGGACCCTGGTGGAGGCCGGGCGGGCGACGGGGCACGCCGTCGCCGACGGGGGCACCTACCTCTGCATGGAGGGGCCGCAGTTCAGCACCCGCGCCGAGAGCCTGTGGTACCGCAGCCTGGGCTGCGCCGTGATCGGGATGACGAACCTGACCGAGGCGCGCCTGTGCCGCGAGGCCGAGATCGCCTTCGCCACCCTGTCCCTCGTGACCGACTACGACGCCTGGAGGCCGCACGAGGCCGGCGTGGACGCCGCCGAGATCCTCGCGGTGCTGCGCGACAACGCCCACGTGGCGCACGAGGTGCTGCTGGAAGCCGTTCCGCGCACGCCCGCCGGGCCGCTGCCGGAGAACCAGGTCCTGGCGGCGGCCCTGGTCACGCCTCTGGACCGCATCCCCGTGGCCACGCGCGGACGGCTGCTACCCTTCCTCGAGCCTTACATGGGCCGTTGAGGGCGCGCCGGCTGCGGTCGGCGGGCGGGGCGCGCGACGCAAGCGCAGCAACCCGGCGCCGCGTCGCGGGTTCAATCGGGAGAGCAACGCCCCGGAGGACGCCCGTGAGCCAAGCCCCCCGAAGCCGCCGCCCCGCGAACGCCGGCGGCGCCCGGCCCCTGGCCCTCCGCCTCCTGGCGGCGGCGCTCCTCGTGGCGGCCACCACGGCCGCCCGGGCCGGCCCGGAGCCGGCGGGTGCGGGTCGCGCCGAGGAGGGCCGGGCCTGGGTGCGCACCGTGGCCGCCATCGACGCGGCCCTCGAGGCGCGCCTGGCCGAGGCGGGCGTGCGGCCCGCCCCGCCGGCCGACGACGCCGAGTTCCTGCGGCGCGTGACCCTGGACCTGACGGGGACGATCCCCAGCGCCGACGCCGCCGCCGCCTTCCTGCGCGACGGCTCGCCCGACAAGCGCGCGCGCGCCATCGACGCCCTGCTCGCCAGCCCGGCCTACGCCGAGTACTGGAGCCACGTCTGGTACCGCGTCCTCACCGGGCACACGCCGGGCGCCCGGCAGCGCGGCGAGCAGGATCTCCGCTTCCTGCGCGGCCCGGCCGACGAGACCTTCCAGGCCTGGCTGCGCGAGCAGATGCAGGCGAACACGCCCTACGACCGCTTCACCGAGGCCCTGCTCACGGCCACGGGGCGCACGAACGTCAACGGCGCCACCGGCTGGTACGCGCGCTGGGAGGGCAAGCCCAACGACCTGGCCGGCGCCGTGAGCCGCACCTTCCTGGGCGTGAAGATCGCCTGCGCCCAGTGCCACGACCACGTCTACGAGCCGACCTGGAAACAGAAGGACTTCCAGGGCATGGCGGCCTTCTTCCTCACCGCGCAGCCGCGGCCCGTGCCCGAGTACCAGCAGGCCTACCGCGAGGTGGAGAAGCTGCGCGAGCAGATGCTGGCCGAGCGCAAGCAGGCCGGCGAGGGCGCGGGGCCGGCCCGTCCGGGTGCCGGCCTGGACGAGGCGGCGCTGCGGCGCGACCCCAAGCTCCGCGAGGCGCTCCAGAACCGCTTCGTGATGGACATCCAGGACGTCGAGCCCCGCGGCCTGGGCCTGCCGGGGCGCGCGCGCGCGGGCAAGGAGCTGCCCGAGGGGCTCCAGGAGCGCGTCGCGCTGGCGAACGTGACCCCGAAGGCCTGGATGGGGCCGGTGATCGCCGACCTGCCGGGGGTCACGCGGCGGCAGATGCTGGCCCGCTGGGTGACCTCCCGCGACAACCCCACCTTCGCGCAGGCGCTCGTGAACCGCTACTGGGGTCAGCTCTTCGGGCGCGGGTTCGTGCAGCCCGTGGACGACCGCACGTCGATCAACGAGCCCTCGCACCCCGAGCTGCTGTCCCTGCTGGGAGAGTGGTTCGAGGCCTCCGGCTACGACCTCAAGCTGCTGCTGCGCGTGCTGGCGAACACCGCGGCCTACCAGCGCAGCTCGCGCCTGGGCGGCGCCCCGGCGCCCGATCCGGCCCTGTTCGCCCGCGCCACCGTGCGCAGCCTGTCCAACGAGCAGCAGTTCGACGCCCTGGTGGCCGCGACGGGCACGGCGCCGCTGATGGAGCGCCTGAACCGCGACCTGCGGGGGGCGGGCGGCCTGGGCCGCGGCGCCAACGCGGCCTTCGCGGCCTTCTCCTTCGTCTTCGACGACGACGAGGCGGCCGAGTCCGACGGCTTCGCCGGCAGCATCCCGCAGGGGCTGTTCCTGCTCAACGGGCGCCTGCTCCAGGGCGCGCTCTCGGCCGCCCCCGGCACGACGCTGGCGCGCGTGCTGACGCAGGAGGGCTCCGACGCCGGCCGCGTGCGCGAGCTGTACCTGGCTGCGTTCGGCCGCGAGCCCTCCTCCGAGGAGCGGCGTGAGGCGCTGGCCTTCGTCCGCAAGGGCCGCGACGAGGCGGCGGGCTGGGCCGACCTGTTCTGGGTGCTGCTCAACAGCGCCGAGTTCATGAGCAACCACTGATCCCGCGCGCCGTCCGCGCGCTCCGAGGAGGCTCCATGCCGTCCGTTCCCACCCCCCTCTCGCGCCGCGGCCTGCTGCGCTCGGCCGGCGCCGTCGCCGCCGCGGGCGCCCTGCTGCCCGCCTTCCACCGGCGGCTGTTCGCCGAGGAGGCCCCGGCCGCCGCCGGGGCGCTGCCGGGGGCGGGACGGGCGCGTCAGGTCGTGCTGCTCTACATGAACGGCGGGCCGAGCCAGTTCGAGACCTTCGACCCCAAGCCCGGCGCGAGCACGGGCGGCCCCACGGGCACGGTGGGCACGGCGCTCCCCGGCGTGGCCATCGCCGAGAGCCTGCCCGGGCTGGCCCGGCGCCTGGACCAGATCGCGCTCATCCGCAGCATGACCAGCAAGGAGGGCAACCACGACCGGGCGCGCTACCTGGCCCACACGGGCTTCATCCCCAACCCCACCCTGGTCCATCCGTCGCTGGGGGCCATGCTCTCGCACGAGAAGGGCAAGCGGGAGGCCGAGCTGCCCGAGTACGTGGCCATCGGCGGGCCGGGCGTCGGGGCCGGCTACCTCGGCGTGCTGCACGAGCCCTTCGCGGTGCTCGACCCGGCCCAGCCCATCGCCAACCTCGAGCCCGGCGCCGGCCTGGGCGACGCCCGGCGCGACGCGCGGCTTGGGATGCTGGGGCGCATCAACGAGCGCTTCGGGGGCGAGCGGGGCCCGGAGCTGCCCGACGCCCAGCAGGCCATGTTCGAGAAGGCGCGGCGGCTGATGGACAGCGCGCGCAACGTGGCCTTCGACGTCGCGAAGGAGCCGGCCAAGACCGCCGCGCCCTACGGCACGACCCGCTTCGGCCGCGGCTGCCTGATGGCCCGGCGCCTGATCGAGGCGGGCGTCACCTGCGTCGAGGTCATGAGCAACGGCTGGGACACGCACGACGACGGCTTCGCGCGCGTGAAGGCGCTCAACGCCGAGCTCGACCAGGGCGCGTGCGCCCTGCTGGACGACCTGCGGGCGAGCGGCAAGCTGGCCGAGACCCTGGTGCTCTGGCTGGGCGACTTCGGCCGCACGCCGCGGATCACGGCCACCGAGGGGCGCGGCCATCACCCGGCCAGCTGGTCGGCCTGGCTGGCCGGCGGGGGCGTGCAGGGCGGGCGCGTGATCGGGGCCACCGACGCCCTGGGCGAGGCGGTGAAGGAGCGCCCCGTGACGGTGCCCGACCTGTTCGCCTCGCTGCTGCACGCCACGGGCATGGAGAACCGGCTGTTCCACGCCAACGGGCGCCCCATCACGCTGGCCGACAAGGCGGGCGTCCCCGTGAAGGAGCTGTTCAGCGCCTGAGCGCCCGGCTCCAGCGCGCCGCACGTGCCTTGGTTCGCCCCGCTGGGTGGTGCTGCCGCTCAGCCCCGCTCGCCGTCCCGCCGGTCGCGCTTGCGCTCGCTCGCCTGGCGCTTCTCGGTCAGGCGGCGCTCGCGCGAGCCCCGGGTGGGCCGCGTGGCGCGGCGGGCCTTGGGCGGCACGAGCGCCTCGCGCAGCAGCTGCGCGAAGCGGCGCACCACGGCCTCCACGTTGGCGGACTGGCTGCGCTCCTCGTCGCAGGCGAGCAGCAGGTCGCCGTCTGCGGTCAGGCGCGGGGCCAGCCGCTCGAGCACGCGCCGGCGCTGGTCCTCGCTCAGCGCCCGCGTGGCGGGGACGTTCCAGCGCAGCAGCACCTTCGACTCGGTCTTGTTCACGTGCTGCCCGCCGGGCCCGCCGGAGCGGGCGGTGGACAGCGCGATCTCGTGCGCGGGGACGCGCACGCGCTGGGTGACCAGGATCTCGGCGGGCAGGCGCGCCACGCCGGGATTGTGCCCCAGGCAGCGAGCCGGCGCTCCTTCCCGTAGAACGGGCCCATGGCGGCTCCCGACCCCGATCGCGCGGCCAGGGCCCGTCGGGGGCTGGCCCGGGCGGGCGTGACCGTCCTGCACGAGGACAACCACCTGCTCGTGGTGGTCAAGCCCGCGGGCCTGCTCTCGCAGGGCGGGCCGGCCGGTGAAGCGAGCCTCGTGGAGGCCGTGTCGGCCTACCGCCGCGAGGCCGAGGGCAAGCCGGGCGCGGCCTTCGTCGGGCTCGTCCACCGCCTGGACCGCAACGTGTCGGGCGTGCTCGTCGTGGCCAAGACCACGAAGGCTGCCTCCCGGCTGTCGGCGCTCTTCCGCGACCGCGACGCGGCGCTGCGGAAGACCTACCTCGCCTGGGTGGCGGGCGTGCCCCTGGAGGCGCGGGGCGAGGCTCGGGACCTGCTCGAGCGCAGCGGAGGCGTGACGCGGCCCGTGGGCGGCGGCGGGGACGGGGGCGGGGCCGGCGGCGACGAAGGGCTCGGCGCCGGGGAGACGGAGGGGCAGGGCCGCCTGGCCTGGCTCGGCTGGGAGCGGGACGGGGCGGGCCCGGACGCCGCCCGGCTGCGCGTCGCGCTGCACTCGGGCGCCACCCACCAAATCCGCGCCCAGCTCGCGGCCCGGGGCCACCCGCTGCAGGGCGACCTGAAGTACGGCGGGCCGCCGGGGCCTCGACCGGCCCTGCACGCCTGGCAGCTCGCCTTCCCGCATCCCGTGGGCGGCGGCCTCGTGGCGTTCACGGCCCCCGTGCCCCCCGACCTCCTGCGCCTGGACCGCCGCCTCGGCTTGCGGCCCCCCTGCGGGGCGGGGCCCGAGCCCACGCCCGGCCTCAGCGGGGAAGCCCGCTCCAGGTGACGGGCTCCCTGGGCGCGTACGCGGTGAGCGTCCCGGCGCGCAGCCGGGCCTCCACGACGTCGGCGGGCAGGCGGCCGGCCCGGATGCGCTCGCGGGTGCTGAAGGGATCCACCGCGAAGGGTTTGCCGGCCCGGAACGTCAGGTAGGCCGAGGCCAGCACCTCGCCGGGCAGCGCGCGCAGCTCGGCCACGGCGCGCACGCAGGCCTCCTCCCGGGCCCGCGCCTCGCTGCGCCAGCCGGGATCGAACAGCACGCGCAGCGGCAGCACGTTCGTGGCCAGCATCAGCCTCAGGCAGGCCCCGCCGACCAGGAGGAGCCGCGCCGTGGCCGGCGTCCAGCCGCGGGGCAGCGTGACCTCGGGCAGCAGCTGCCAGAGCAGGCCCGCCGCGACCGACAGGGCCAGCAGGGCGTCGAAGCCCGCGTTGGAGGACACGCCCACGCCGGTCCTCTGCACGGCGAGCGAGGCCAGCGCCACCGCGCACCAGACGAGCACCCGGCGCACCTCCGGCCGCCCGCGCAGGCGCAGCAGGAGCACCCCGGCGGAGCACAGCCCGACGAGCGCGACGTGGGAGAGCCGCCCCAGGGCCTCCAGCGCCGCCAGGGGCCCGCGCGAGGCGCGCGGCAGCGTCAGGTTCGTGACGAAGTCGGGCCCGTAGACGAGGCGGCACAGGAGCAGCCCGGCCGCGGCGGCGCCGCCGAGCGTGAGCGCCCAGGGCAGCAGCCGGCGCCGACGCTCCAGCGCCAACCACAGGCCCGCGGTCAGGGGCAGGGCCACGAGGTTGTGCTTGGCGAAGCCCGCCAGCAGCATCACGAACGAGGGCCCCAGGTAGCCGTGGTCGCGCACGAGCGCGCGCAGGAAGCCGGCGAAGCCCAGCGCCATGACCCCCTGGGCCAGGAGCTGCGGGTCGTTCATGCCCACGTAGCCGGCCTCGAAGCGGCACAGGGTGCCCACGAGCAGGGCCGCCGCCAGCACGCGCGCGGCGGGGCCCGCGCCCAGCAGGGCCAGCAGGCGCGCCGCAGCCAGGGCGAGCAGCGCCACGCCCAGGAACGAGAGCAGCCGACCGGCCAGGATCGGGTCGCCCAGCAGCCGCCCCAGGGCGCCCACCACGTAGAACGAGAGCGGCGGGTAGTTGTTGGCGATCAGGCCCTCGGCGGGCGGATAGAGCGGCCGCGGGCCCCACGCGGCCTCGGCGAAGGAGGCGTTCCAGCCCTCGTTCGGGTCGATCTCCACGTCGAAGGCGGCGCGGTAGGCGGGCCAGGCCGCCGCCAGGGCCGCCAGCGCGACCAGCAGGGCGAGGGCGACGCGGAGCGCCGCGCGGGAGCGGGCGACGGGGTCGGGCGGCGGCCTCCCCGGGGGCGTCCGGCTCGCGTCGGGCGAGGTCACGGCGTCACTTCGAGGTGAGGCCGAGGACGCCGCTCCACGGGGTCCCCGTGGCCGCCTGGTCCTCGAGCACCGACCGGAACCAGGCCGTCGGGCCGTCCCCCGGCCGGAGCCGCTCGGCCTCCTCCAGCGCGTCCCGGGCCGCGGCCCAGTCGGCGCGCCGGGCCGCCTCCTGGGCGCGCTCGAAGGCCTCCACGTGCCGAACCAGCGTCTCGGGGGCGCCTGCGCGCAGCGCGACCAGCTCGTAGACGGGCGCGGGCTCGGCGCGGCCCACGACCGTGAGCCGCGTCAGCGGCCGGGCCAGGACGGCCTCGCCGGCGAGCGCGCGGGTCTCGGGCCCGAGCAGGATGCGCGTGCCGAAGGCCTTGTTGGCCCCCTCGAGGCGGCTGGCGAGGTTGACCGTGTCGCCCATGGCCGTGTAGTCGAAGCGCTGCGTGCTGCCCATGTTGCCCACGACGGCGCGGCCGCTGTTCAGGCCGATGCGCACCTTGAACTCCCTCAGGCCCATGCCCCGCCAGACGGGCTCGAGGGCCGGCAGCGCGGCCTGCACCGCCAGGGCCGTGCGGCAGGCCCGCAGCGCGTGGTCCTCCTGGGGGATCGGGTCGCCGTAGAAGGCCATGACGGCGTCGCCGATGAACTTGTCCACCACGCCGCCCTCGGCGAAGACGGCCTCGCAGTGGGTCGTGAGGTAGCGGTTGAGCAGCTCGACGACCTGCGCGGGCGTGAGCGCCTCCGAGAGCCCCGTGAAGCCCGCCACGTCGGAGAACAGCACGGTGATCTCGCGCGTGCTGCCGCCCAGGTCGAGCAGACGCGGATCCTGCTTGAGGGCGTCGATCACGCTGGGCGCCAGGTAGCGCGAGAAGGTGCCCTCGAGCCAGCGGTTGTAGCGGCCTTCGGTCATCAGCTTCAGGGCCGTGACCAGGCCCCAGGTGAGCCCCACGGCCAGGACGGGCGTCACCAGGTCGAGCGCCACCGTCGAGCGGAAGAGCTGGAAGCCCGCCACGACCACGGCGCCGGCCACCGCCGCCGCGGACAGGTGCGGGAGCGCGCGGCGCCGGAAGCTGAGGCCCAGGAGGCCGGTCAGCCCCGCGACGCCCAGCAGCATGGCCAGGTTGAGCCCGGCCGACGCGCGCAGCCGTCCGCCGCCGTTGAGCAGGTTGTCCAGCACGACGGCCAGCCACTCGGGTCCGTCGAAGCTGCGGTCGATGGCCGTGGGCAGCACGTCGTCGCTGGCCAGCAGGTTCACGCCGAAGATCACGATGCGCCCCTCGAGGGCCTCCCGGGCCGCCGCGGGGACCTCGCCCGTCTGCCCGTGGGTCAGGGCCCAATCGAGCAGGCGCGCGGGCGCCACGCGCGGGTAGGCATGCACCTGCTTCGAGCGGAAATCGGGCAAGAACGAGCCGTCGGGATCGAGGGGACGCCGACGCCCGCCCAGCCGCAACTCGCCGGCGCCCAGCTCGACGGGCCCGTCCGTGAGCAGCCGGGCCAGCGCCAGGGGCGCGCTGGGCACGACGCGCCCCCCCGCCCGCATGACGAGCACGGCGCGCCGCAGCACGCCGTCGGCGTCCACGTCGGCGTTGGCGAAGCCCAGCCGGTGGAAGCCGGCGGCCACCGCGCTGACCGGGTACTCGATCGCGGCGAAGGTGGGGGCGTCGGGCGGGGCCTCGAGGCCCTGGTCCTCGATCAACGGCCCGCCGGCGGCGCGACGCGCGGGCACGTCGTACTGCGGGGCGGGCGTGAGGATCACCACGCCCACGCTGGCCGGGAGCGCGCGCAGGGCCTGGGCGTAGCCGCCGGCCAGGTCGGCCTCCTCCTCCAGCGCCCGGTAGGCCAGCGGGGGCACCCCCTCGGCCAGCACCAGGTCGTCGGGCCCGGCCCCCGCGTCGGCGTGGAACACGTCCACGAGCAGGGCGCGGGCGCCGGCCGCGCCCAGCAGCCCGACGATCGCCTGGTTCGTGGTGAGGGGCCAGGGCCAGCGCGTGCCCATGCCCGAGCGCACCGCCCGCACGTCGTCCTCCTGCACCTGCGCGAGCACGATGCGCGGGTCGGGAGGCCGGGCGCCCGCCGCCCAGCGGGTGCGCAGGTCGAGGAACGGGCCCTCCAGCGCCTGGAGCGCACGCGTGCCCCGGGCCACGGCCAGCAGGCCCCCGACCAGCAGGCCCAGGCCCAGGCCGACGAGCAGTCGGGCGCGGCCCTCGAGCGACCAGCGCCGCGGGGCGCGGGAGGAGGACGTGGGCACGGGCGGAAGGGCCGGGAGGGCTCGGGGGGGCCGGGGGGGCCGGCCGCTCAGCGGGGGGCGGGCCAGCCGGGGCTCGGGGGACCGGCCGGCGGGCCCGGAGGCACCGGGGCCGGGGCCGGCCAGCCGCCGGGGGAGGGAGCGGGGGGCGCGACGGGCGCGGGGGCGGGGGCGGGAACGGGCGCGGGCGCCGGAGGCGGCGCCGCGGCCCGGCCCAGGGCCACGTTGAAGCGCAGGGTGCGGTCGTTCAGGGCCGTGTCGCGGGGGACGTAGGCGCCCAGCGGGGCCACGGCCTGCGCCAGCGCGTTCGCGCGGGCCTGCGGCGAGGCGTGCGTGGCGCCGCCGTGGATGTGGCCCTCCGCGCCCATGTGCGCGAGCGCGGCCCGCAGCGCCCCCCAGTCGTAGTTCACGTCGTGCAGGATGTAGGTGCCCTCGCGGTCGGAGGCGAACTCGAGCTGGCTGCCGTAGGCGTGGCTCGTGGAGGTGGTCACCATCTCGCCCACGACCTGGTCCATGAAGTTGACCAGCCCCTGCTGCAGGCGCGGGTCGCTCAGGCCGGCGGCCCCGGCGCCCACCGTGACCAGCCCCTTCATGAAGCCCTGCATCTTCTGCCCCTGGCGCAGCACGGCCTCGCCGTGCTTGAGCGTGACGTGGCTGAGCTCGTGGGCCAGCAGGCCGGCGAGCTCGTCCTCGTTGTCGCAGGCCAGCACCGCGCCGCGGGTGAGCAGCACGAAGCCCCCCGGGCCGCTGACCCCGTTGACCTCGTCGCTGGGCAGCACGTCGAAGTGGTAGCCGCCGTAGTTGGCTCCCACGCGGTTGCTGGCGCGCACGAGCGCGTCGCCCACGCGGCGCACGTAGGCCCGGAGCGCCTGGTTGGGCTCGACGCCCCCGTACTTGGCGAAGGCCGAGGCCGCCACGGCGCGCCCCAGGTAGTACTCCTGGTCGGGCGTGAAGGCCTTGTTGAGGTCCTCCAGCATGCCCTGCACCATCACGTCGGCGACGGAGCCGAACAGGTCGCCCAGCCGGTCGCCGCCCACGGCCTTGCCCAGCTCCTTGGCGCCGCCCTTGAGCAGCCCGCCCAGGGGCCCGGGGAGCCCGCCGCCGCCCCCGCTGCGGCGGCCCGAACCCTGCCGCGGCGGCGTGGCCGGCACGCGGCCCGGGAGGGCCAGGTCGGCGCCCGGCCGGCCCAGGTAGCCCTCCATCAGGAACTCGACGCTGTCGGCGGGCGCCATCGCCCGCGTGGCCTCCTCCATGGCGTCGACGTGGGGGTAGTAGCGGGCCACGTCGGGGCGCTTGCCGCGGAAGCCCTGCTCGGTCTCCGCCGAGAGCTGGCGCCCGGCCGTGGCGGCCATGCGCTGGTCCACGCCCCCGGTGCCCCCCAGCGCGGGCCGCCCGGCGGGCGCCGACAGCTCGCTGGGCAGCGCCATCAGGTAGGCGCGCACCCAGCCGCTCAGGGGCGGCTGGCCGGCGCCCGGCGAGCCTTCCACCCGGAGCCAGGGCAGGCGCACCTCGCGCACGACCGCGCTCGCCCCCGGCGGGAAGGTGGCCACCGTGGCCGCGGTCGCCTGCGGCTCCGCGCGCAGGGGGGTGCCCTCCTTCTTGTAGAACACGCGGGTCTCGCCGGCCCGCGCGTCCTGCGGGGCGGCCTTGGCGGCGGGTGAGGCCACGCCCGAGACGAGCGTCAGGAGCAGCGCGGGGAACAGTCGTCGCAGCATGGCGGACCTCCGGGCCGCGGGGGCCCAGCTCAGGAGCGTACCCTCGGCGCAGGCGGACGCTCAAGACGCGCAGCGCAACGGTCGAAAGGGCTCCCCGGCAGGCTGGTGCGTACGGGATGGCAGGCGGTCGTCCTGGCAGGGGCGACCGGGATCGGACCCCCGATGAGGTCTTGGCCGTCGGGCGCCGCGCGGGCGCTCGCGTTGTCGTTGGGCTTGACGTTCGGGTGCACGTTCGCGCGGGCCGGCGCGGCCGAGGCGGGCGGCTGTGACCCGCGCACGCAGGTCCCGCTCTCACGCGTCTCCTCGACCGGGCAGGTGTTCTGCTGGGCGCCCGGCAAGACCTGAAACGACCCGGGGACGTGGTCCACGTCCCTCCAAGGCCGCAAGCTCGTCTGGCGCGGCCCGCGCACCTCCAACGTGCAGCGCATCGCGGCCGCGATGGGCGTTCCCCACCTGGCCCCGCCCCCGCGCCGCTAGCTCCGCCGGTCCGAAGCCCGAGGCAGGATGGCGGAGACCCCGGAGACCCACGCCGGCGGGTTCCGCAGGGACGCGCCTGGCCACCGACGCGCTGGAGGCGTGCTCCGTCGGGCGCCCTGCCGCCGCCCGCGGTGCGTGCTGCGAGGGGTCCGACACCTCGAGGTGTCCGTCACGGAGTCGCGCCCCCTTCCGCGCGCGCCGTCCCGCGGGCCCCTGCGCGCCGAGAGGCGCGCGCCTCTCGCCGGCTCACTTCTTGAGGTCGGCCTTCTGCTGGGCCTCGAGCGCGTCGGCGGCCTTCTTGCCCTCGGCGACCTTCGGGCCGTTGCCCTGGAGCCACAGCCGCAGCTCCTTGCTGGTCATGAAGGTCTCGCCCGTGAGCGACTTGAGCGCCTTGAGGATGTAGGGCTTGAGCTCTTCCTTGCTGCGCGCCGAGCCGCCCCGGCCGCCGCTGCCCCCCGCACCGCCCACGCCGGCGCCCGCGCCCGACCCGCCACCGCCGCCCTTGCCCGCGGCGGCCTTGTTCTTGGCGATCTGCTCCTTCGCCTTGGCCTCGGCGGCCTTCTGGTCGCCGTCGCCGGCGGTGCCGGTGTCCACGGCGGCCTCGGCGCCCTCGTACGAGTAGCCCTCGTCCACGACCTCCTTGCCGCCGCTCTTCGGGTCGTCCTTGCCGCCGTCGGGGGCCTTCTCGTTCGGGTCCACGCCGAGCAGCTTCAGGAGCTCGTCCATCAGGCGCATGTCGCCCAGCTGGCCCACCGCGATGATCACGGCCTTCTTGAGCGCGTAGTCCTCGGTCTTGAGCAGCGCCTTGCGCAGGTCGTCGGCGCCCAGGTACCTGAGCTGGCCCAGCGCCTGCACGCCCGAGATCACCAGCACGCCGTCCTTGGCGTGCTTCTTCATGGCGGCCAGGATCTGCTCGCCCGACAGCGCGGGCGAGCCCTTCTGCAGGCCCAGGTAGGCCACGGCGATGGGGCGCAGGTCGTCGTCGGCGGTGCGCGCCGCGTCGCCCAGCTCGAGCACCACCAGCGGGTGCGCCACGCGCGCGAGCTGCGCCAGCGCGAAGTCGCGCTGCATCAGCTTGTCGTCGCCCTTGAGGCCGGGGGCCTTCCAGTCCTCGCGGAACTTGGCCACCGCGGCCTCGGCGTCGGCGTCGCTGGCGAACTTCGCCGCCGCGGGCGCGGGCGGCGCCGGCAGGGCCGGCGCGGCGGGCGGTGCCGGGTCCTCCGCGCGCGCGGGCGGCGCGAACGCCCCCACGGAGCCCACCCCCATCCCAGCCAGGGCCAGCAGCACGGGCAGACGGCGCAGCATGTCACTCCTCCGCAGCGGAACCTGTCCCAGCAGGATAGCAGCCGGGCCCGGCTCGTCCCCCCCGTC
>CAZPOZ010000028.1:0-12805 GCA_964588235.1 uncultured Planctomycetales bacterium | reverse complement strand
GGCGCTCCGCGCTGAGCGGTTCGTTCCGAACGATTGCACGCTCGACCATGAGCACCAGGTCATGGTGATCACCGGACCCAACATGGCAGGGAAGTCGACGTACCTCCGGCAGGTGGCGTTGATCGTGGTCATGGCGCAGCTCGGGAGCTTCGTCCCGGCGGCCGAGGCGCGGATCGGCGTCGTCGATCGGGTGTTCACGCGCGTCGGGGCGGCCGACGACCTCGCGGCGGGGGAGTCGACCTTCATGGTCGAAATGCGGGAGACCGCGCAGATCCTTCGTGACGCGACGCCCCGGAGCCTGATCCTGCTCGACGAGATCGGCCGCGGGACCAGCACGTTCGACGGCATCGCCATCGCCTGGGCGCTCACCGAGTACCTCTCGGAGGTCGTGGGCGCGCGCACGCTGTTCGCCACCCACTACGCCGAGGTGACGCAGCTCGCGCAGGAGCTGCCCAGCGTCTTCAACCTCAACGTGGCCGTGCGCGAGTGGGGCGAGTCGATCGTCTTCCTGCGGCGCATCCAGGAGGGCGCCGCCGACCGCTCCTACGGCATCCACGTGGCCCGGCTGGCGGGGGTGCCCGACGCCGTGGTCTCCCGCGCGCGCGAGGTGCTCGCGTCGCTCGAGGGCGCGCAGGGCAAGGCGGCCGAGCGCCTCACCCAGCCCGCCCCGCCCCCCAGCGCCCCCCGCGACCTCCAGCTGGGCCTGTTCGCCCCGCCCCCGCCCCACCCGGCGCTCGAGGCGCTGCGGGCGCTCGATCCCGACACGCTCACGCCCCTGGCGGCGCTCCAGCGCCTGGCCGAGCTGAGGCGGCTGGCCCAGGACGAGCGCTGAGCCCCCCAGGCCTTCGGCGGCGGTCAGCGGCCGGGAGCCGTCGGCGCCGGTGCCTCCTCCGGCTCGCGGGCAGGCGCCGGGGCGGGCGGCGGCGGCTCGAGGAAGCGTCGGGCCAGCCGTGCGAGGTCGGGCGCGTGCCGGTAGGTCGGCCAAGCCACGTCGGCCGGCAGGGGGAAGGTCACCGTGAGGGGCTCCGGGGCGGCTGCGTCGGCGCGCGCCGACCAGGCGACCGTGCGGCCGTCCGCGGAGCGCTCGCCGTTCGTGGACTCCACCGGCGCGGGGAAGCTCAGCGTGAGCCGGTGGCTCAGGGCGGCCAGGTGCGGCGCCAGGGCGGCGCGCAGCCGCTCCGGGTCGATCCCGCCGAAGGCATCGGCGGCCCCGGGCCCCGCGGGCGTCCAAGGCTCGCGCAGGCGGAAGCGCCACAGGCGCCTGGGCAGGCGCTCGAGGGAGGTCGCGGCGCCGAGGAACGCGCCGCCGCGGGCGGCCGCCTCGAGGGAGTCGAAGGTGGCCCGGATCTCGAGCGCGACCCGCCCGGGCCCGGCGGGCAGGGCGGTGGGCGTGTCCAGGACGTAGCCCGCGACCCCGCGGGCCGCCTCGCGGAACCAGCCCGGGTCCAGCGGCCGCACGCGCGCGGCGGCGGCGGCCTCCGCCTCCGCGGGGAGCGCCGCGACCCCGAGCAGGTCGGGCAGCCGCGCGCGCAGGTCGGCCCGCAGGTCGCCGAGCGCCCGCTCCACGAGGTCGTAGCGCACGGTGATCCGCCCCCCGCCGTCCGGCCGCAGGCTCAGATCCTCGCGCGACTCGAGGCAGCCGCCGAGCAGGGCCGGCATCGCCAGCACGGGGAGCAGCCGCAGCGCGGGTCGAGAGGCCAAGGGGGCCGGGCCCATCCGTCAGCGGGGCGTGGCGAGGTCGGCGGGCTCCTCGCCCAGGCGCACGACGAGCGCGCCCAGCGCACGCGCGGCGGCCTCCAGGCTCTCCGGCCGCAGCCGCTCGACGTCGTCGTCGGGGGTGCCGACCCGGGCCTGATCGCCCCGCGTGGCGAGCAGGAAGGCGGGGACGCCCTTCTCGGCGAAGGGCTCGTGATCGCCGCCGGGAGGCGGGGCGCCGGCGGGGCTCAGCTGCGAGCGCAGCGCCTCGGGCAGGGCGGCCCGCAGCCGCGCGCCCATCTCGGGGAAGCGCTCGCCCCCCCAGAGCGTCAGCCCGGGGCCTCCCTGCCCGACCCGGTCCACGTTCAGCACGCAGACGATCCCGCCGTGCTCGAAGGGCAGGCCGTCGGCCAGGTGCCGCGAGCCCAGCAGGCCCGCCTCGGCCGCGCCGAAGGCCAGGAACAGGATCGTGCGCCGCGGGCGCCAGCCGGCGTCCACGAGCGTGCGCGCCAGGTGCAGCAGGACGGCCGTGCCGGAGGCATTGTCGTCGGCGCCGTTGTAGACCCGCCCGGCGGCGTCCACGCCCAGGTGGTCCATGTGCGCGCCCACGATCACGACCTCGTCGCGACGGTCGGGGTCGGTGCCGCGGATGGCCCCGAGCGCGTTGTGGCCCTTGGCGTCGGGCAGCCGCTCCACGGCGAGCGCGAGGCGGGCCTCCACGCCGGTGGCGAGGGCGGGCAGCGCCGCCGCGGGCGGCTGGCGGCGGCGACGCTCGGCCTCGAGCGAGGTCTTCGCGCCGGCCAGGGCGCGGTCGGCGGCCGCGCGTGAGAGCGCCAGGACGGGGAACCCAGCCTCGAACCAGCGCGGCTCGACGCTGCCGCCCTCGGCGGCCTCGCCCTCGGCCACGAGCAGAGCCCGCGCCCCGCGCGCGCGGGCCTGGGCCGCCCTCGCGCCCAGCGAGCGCTCCGCCGCGGGCGCGCCGCCCAGGGAGGGGGGCACGCCGCGCAGGACGAGCACGACCTTGCCCTTCAGGTCGGCGCCGGCGTACTCGTCAAAGCCGGGCACCGAGAGCCCGTGGCCGGCGAAGACGACCTCGCCGACCGCCTCGCCCCCGCCCGAGTAGAGCAGGTCGACGACGTCGGCGCCGTAGGCGAGCGGCGCGCCGCCCAGGGTCAGGGTCGCCGGCGACTGGGCGCGCACGAGGGGCAGGTCGAAGGGGTCGAGGTAGGCGCCGGCGGGGTCCTTGGGGTCGAGCCCGATCTCGCCCATGGCCTGGGCGACGTAGTCCTCGGCCCGACGGCCGCCGTCGAACCCGGTGCGCCGGCCCTTCATGGCGTCGGCGGCCAGGTCCTTGGCGATCGCCAGCGCGGCGGCGCCCGAGAGCCCGGCCAGGGGATCGTCGTCGCCGCGCGCCCTCGCGGGGGCCAGGGCGAGCAGGGGCAGCAGCAGGGCGAGCGCGCGGGTGCGGTGCACGGGGGCTCCGGGTCAGGGGCGACGCGAGAAGGACAGAGCGTAGATCTCCCGCCCCTCGTCGCGCCAGCGCCGCTCGAACACGGTGGCGCGGTCGCCGGGCGGGGGCGCGCGCCAGCCGGGGGCCGGCAGCCGGTTCTCGAGCCGTGGCTCGGCCTCGAGGACCCCGAGCATCTCCTCGAGGTAGGGGCGGGCGTCGGTGACCACGTCCAGCGCGCCGCCCGCGGCCAGGCTCGAGGCCAGGTCGGCGACGAACTCGGGCCCCATCAGGCGGTAGCGCGCGTGGTGCTTCTTCGGCCAGGGGTCGGGGAAGTGGACGTGGTAGCCCGCCACGAGCCCGGGCGAGAGGAAGGGGCCGATCACGTCGGCGGCCGGCCGCCAGAGGAGCCTGAGGTTGTCCAGCGGGCCGGCCAGGCGCAGCACCCGGCGCACGTAGCGCTGGACGCGCTTGCCGCTGTACTCGATGCCGAGCCAGTTGCGGCCGGGGTCGGCCCGGGCCGACTCGAGGAGGAAGTCGTCCTCGCCGGGCCCGATCTCGACCTCGAGGGGCTGCGCGCGGGGGAAGGCGGCCTGCACCCCGCCGCCGAGGATCCAGTCTTCCCAGGTGGTCTCGAGGGGGTGGAGCGGCTCGGGCACGGCCCCTTCTGGTACCCCGGGCCGGGGGCGGCCGAGCGACGTTTCCGGTGCGGGCGGCGGGCGGCGGGCGGCGGACGCTACCGGGGGTTCTGGGCGAGGGGCGCGTCGTAGGCGCGCAGCGCGAGCTCCACGCGGTTGCGCACCTCGCACTTCTGGTAGACGGCCATGAGCACGTTCTTCACCGTCTTCTCGACGATCCCCAGCGCCTGCGCGACCTCGGCGTTGGACAAGCCGCGGGCGACGGCGGCGGCCACCTGCGCCTCGCGCACGGTGAGCCCGAAGCGCGTCTGCAGCCGCCGCACGGTGGGCTCCACCCAGGGGGTCGCAGGCAGCACGCGCAGCAGCACGTGGACGCGGCCCTCGAAGACCACGGCCTCGAGCGTGAGGCGCAGTCGGCGCTCGACCTCGCTCGGGTAGACGACCTCGATCGTGGCCGGCGCGCGCTGGATGTGCACGCGCGCGAGCAGGGCCTCGACGCAGGTGTCCACCGACTGGGGCAGCAGCGGGTCGACGCCGCGGGCCGTGCCGTCGCGCAGGTGGGAGCGCGCGGTGCTGTTCGAGTACAGCACGCGGCGGTCGGAGCCGAGCACGGCGAAGCCGCGCTCGGTGTCGCCGTCGAGCGCCTCGCGCAGCAACCGGGAGAGGTCGCGTTCCAAGGGCAGCCGCAGGTCTCCACGCTCGACACCGGGCCGCTCGGTGCCGTTCCGCTCGAGGCCCGCGCGCTCGAGCGGGGAACGCTCGGCGTGCGCGGCCCGTTCACGATACGGCGGCGGAGGCGGGTTCAGCGGCACCTGGATACCCGGAGGGGGAGGGGTCGGGGCGGCCGGAAGCGTAGAGCGGATCGACCCGGGCGGCTCGCCCGACGCGGGGCCTTGCGCGCGTCTGCCCGTGGCGGGAGCGGCCGGTGCGGCCAACCCTGGAAGGGACGCGATGCGGGTGCGCGGAGTTCCCTCGGGCACGGGACGGATCCTCGGCGGGGTCGTCCGCAGCGCCTGCCCAACTCAGGAAACGTCGGCACCAGGCCCGTCGCCGACGAAAAGCAGCAGCAGGGCGGCGGCGAGCAGCGACAGCCCGCCGACGGCGAAGAACAGGGCTGGAAACCCGGTGACCGGCGCCAACCAGCCCGCGATCCAGGGCAGGCAGCCCTGGGCGAGCGAGGCCACGGCCATGGTCGCGCCCAGGGGGCGCGTGGGCTCGTGGCCTCGGGCCAGGCGCAGGACCTGGGGGCCGAAGCAGGTCTGGCGGCTGACCAGGTGGAGCCCGCCGAGCACGGCGACGACGTCGAAGGCGGAGGCGGTGTGGGCCGCGGGCACGAGCAGGGCGGCGGCGGCGGCCGCCAGCGCGCCGCACGCCAGGCCGCGACGAGGCAGCAGGCGTGAGCCTGCCCAGGCCACGGCCCCGGCGCCGGCGAGCTGCGCTCCGGCGGCCCACGCGATCCAGGCGCCGGCGCGGGACTCGGGGAGGCCGCGCTCCCGCAGGGCGACGTGGCCGTAGAAGGCGAGGGTGACGAAGCCTGCCAAGGCGAGCAGGTCGGCGCTGAGGAAGCGTCCGAGGCCGGGCGTGTGGCGCAGGGACTCGACCAGGCCGGCGAGGTGTCGACGCAGGGGGCGGCGCGGCTCGGTGGGCAGGGGGGTCTCGAGGGCGGCCAGGAAGGGCAGCCCGCCCAGCGTGGCGGTGAGCGCGGCCAGGCCCCAGAGGAGGGTCCAGACGTCGTGGTCGTGCCAGGGGAGGGCGAGCAGCCGGCCGGCGGCCCAGCCGCCGGCGATGCCGCCGATGCGGTTGACGACGAACACGAGGCCGAGGACGCGGGAACGCTGGCCCTCGGGGAACAGCGCGCCGACGAGCGCGAGCCAGGCGGGCATGAGCAATCCGAGCGAGAACACGTACAGCCCGAAGCCGAGCAGGGCGGCGGCGCGGGCGACGTCGGGGCCGAGGGGCTGGGCCCAGCGCGGGAGCAGGGCCACGGGCAGGTAGAGGGCTCCGGTGGCGACGTGCCCCCAGAAGACGAACGCGCGTTTGGTGGCCAGGGACGCGGCGAACCACCCGGTGAACAGCATGCCCAGGCCGGCGACGGCGGCGCCGATGAGGGCCCAGGCGCCCAGGAAGCGTTCGCCGCCGCCCAGGGAGCGGGCGAAGGCGGCGGGCATGGGGCCCTCGATGGTCAGCGCGCTGGCGAAGCCCCAGAGGAGCTCGGGCAGCAGGACGACCCAGGCGTTGCGGAGGGCGGTGTCGCGGGGGAGCAGGGGACGTCCTCCGGGCGGCCTGCCGGGGAGGGCGGGGCCGGCACCGGATCGACCGCCTGGAAAAGGCAAGGGCCGCAAGCTCGCGCTTGCGGCCCTCCATTGGTAGCGGGGGCGGGAGTCGAACCCGCGACCTCCAGGTTATGAGCCTGACGAGATACCACTTCTCCACCCCGCGGCGGTGGAGAGCGGAGGATAGCGAGCCGGGCGGGGGCCGGAAGGAAAGTGGGGGGTGCCGCGGCGCGGGCCTCCGCGGCACGCCGCCCCGTCGCGCGCCCTCGCGCCCCGGGCCGGGGGGAGGGCACGGCGCCCCGCACCCCGCGGGCACCCCACGTTCGACGCACGAGGTTCCCCGCACCGTACGCTCTCCCCCGTGGAACCGAACGAGTCCCCGCTCCACCCGGTCCTGCGTCTGCTCGACGCCTCCTTCCGCCTCGGCCGGGCGTTCGGGACCGAGGTGCGCGTCTACGGCGCGGCCCTGATCCTCGTCGTCCTGGTCGGGCCCTCCCTCGGGCTGCTCGCGGTCCTGGGCTGGGGCGACCGCCTCCTCTACCTCGCCCTGCTCGTACTCGCCCTCTACGGGACCGTCTGGCTCCACGAGATGGGCCACGTAGCCGCCGGCTGGCGCTGGAACATCCGCACGCCCCTGATCACCCTGAGCCCGCTCGGCGGGCTGGCCCACCTGCAGAGCCCGCCCCCGGGCCCCGTGCCCGAGCTGGTCATCGCGGGCGCGGGCCCCCTCACCCACCTGCTCGCGCTCGCGGTCTGCTACCCGCTCTCCCGGCTCGTGGACGCCGCGCCCTTCTCCTGGGCGGGGGGCGCGGCGCACCTGGAGGCGTTCCGCCTGCAGCTGGAGCCCGTGCCCTTCTTCCTCGGCACCCTCGTCGAGCTCCACACCTCGATGCTGCTCTTCAACCTGCTGCCCTGCTACCCGCTGGACGGCGGGCGCATGCTGCGCGCGCTCCTCGCGCTGCGCCTGCACCCCAACCGGGCCACGCTCTGGGCCGCACGCGTCGGCCTGCTGGGCGCCGCGGTCTTCGGCGTGCTCGGCCTGTTCGTGCTGAGCGGCCTGGGCGGCGGCGTGCTCCTGGCCATCGCGATCTCCTGCGCGCTGGCCTGCCAGCGCGCGCTCCTCGAGGCGCGCTACGGCGAGGGCCCCTACGGCCCGCGACGCGAGGCCTGGGAGACCGACGCCGACGCGTGGAAGCTCGGGGCCGCCGACGAGCCCTCCCCCGAGGCGCCGCGCCCCTCGCGCCCCTCGCGACGCCGCAACGAACGCCGCGGTCACCTCGACGTGCCCGCCGAGGAGCTCGACCGGCTGCTCGACCGCGTCCGCGAGGTCGGGCTCTCCGGGCTCACCCAGGCCGAGCGAGACGCGCTGCAGCGGGCCTCGGAGGCCCGCCGCTCGGGGCCGTGAGCAGGGCGCGACGGCCCCCGCGGGGCCGCTATCCTTTCGACCTCGAACCATCGGAGGTCTCCCCATGCGCACGTGGTCCGTCCTCTCCCTGCCGCTCGCGGCGCTGCTCGCGGCGGCGCTGCCCCTGGCCCGCGCCGAGCCCCCGGCCGTGCAGGTGCCCGCGGGCATCGAAGGCGGCACGGCCATGCCCGCCGGCGCGGCCAAGATCGTGTTCCCCTGGATGGGCAAGCAGTCGCTCACCGCCACCTCCGACGCCTTCGAGCGCATGGTCGCCCAGGTGGACTTCAGCACGAAGAAGGAGACGCCGCTGGGCACGGTCGCCCTCGACGGCAAGGGCGGCGGCAGCGGCGAGTTCGCCGTTCAGGTCCTGGACCTGCGCACGGGCGACGGCGAGCGCGACAAGCACCTGCAGAGCGGGCAGTGGCTGGACGCGGCGAAGTTCCCCGACCTCAAGCTCACGATCACCAAGCTCGAGCAGGTCAAGCCCACGGCCTTCCGCATGGAGGGCAGCTGGACGATGCACGGCGTGACGAACCCCATCTCCGGCTGGGCCAACGTGCGCTACCTGCCCGAGATGATGTACCTCGGCAAGGACATCGTGCGCGTGAAGTGCTCGCTGACCGTCTCGCTCAAGGCGCACGGCCTCTCCAACCCGGCCATCGGCACCCCCGCCGTCGCCGACCTGTGGACGGTGGACGTCGTGGCCCTGGGCCTGATGCAGAAGTGAACGACCCCGTGGAGCGCGGCGACGGCCCCCGCGGGCCCGACCGCGCTCCGCGCCCCTCCTCCGGGCTCCCTCGGGCCGCGGGCGCGCTCGTCGCGCTCGCGGCCCTGCTGCTGGCGGGCACGGGGGCGGCCGACCTGCTCTGGGGCGTGGAGGTCACGCTGCTCCACGGGCCCACGTCGCCGGAGGAGCAGGCCGAGTGGCGCCGGTTGCGCGATCCCGCCGACGATCCCGCGGAGATCTACGGCCAGCCCGAGGGCCCGCCGCTGCGCGTGATCCTGCCGGCGCCGGGACCCGCGCTGCTGCACCCCGCCGAGGCGCCCGGACGCGCGCTCCTCGTGGTCGACCGGGCCGGGGGCCGCGCCCCGCTCCAGAGCCGCACCCTGTGGCGCTGGGCCGCCACCGCGGCCGGGCCCCTGCTGCTGGCGGGCCTGCTCCTGCGGGCCGCCGCGCGCCGTCGGCGCGCGGCCGGGGGAGGCGACGCCGGGCCGATCGGGGCCGGCGGCGCCACGCGCTGATACAACGCCCCCCGGGGGGCGGCCCCACGCCCCCCCCGCGGCGTCCCGGGCGAATAGCTCAGCGGTACGAGCGCCTCGCTTACACCGAGGATGTCGGGGGTTCGAATCCCTCTTCGCCCACCAACGCCCCGTCCGGCCTCCCACCGGCCCCCCTCCCGGCCCATGAGCGACACCCCTCCCGACGACCGCCGCCAGGCCGTGGTTCCCGCCCGCAGCGAGGGGCAGCGGCTCGACAAGTTCCTCGTCGAGCACTTCCCCCAGCACTCGCGCCGTCGGCTGATGCAGGTGCTGCGGACGGGCGCGGTGCGCGTGAACGGACGCGTGGCGCGCGCCGGGCAGACCCTGGCCCGCGGTGACCGGCTCGACCTGCCCGTGCTCAGCGCGGCCGTGCGCGAGGTGCAGAGCGGGCGCGAGGAAGCGCGTCGGGCCCTGCACCACGACGTGACCGACGTGCCGGTGCTCCACCGCGACGACGACCTCCTGGTGGTGAACAAGCCGCCCGGCCTCCCCGTGCACGGCGGCGCCGGGCAACAGCACGGGCCCACCCTGATCGACGTGCTGCGCAACGACGTGCTGGCGGGCTTCGGCCTGGTCCACCGCCTGGACAAGGACACCAGCGGGGCCGTGGCGCTGGTGCGGAGCGAGGCGCTGCGCGCCGCCACGGCCGAGCGCTTCGCGGCCGAGGACGGCGGCGTCCAGAAGCTCTACGAGGCGCTGGTGCGGGGCGTCCCCGCGACCAGCGAGGGCGAGATCGCGCTGCCGCTCAAGCCTCCCGGGTTCCGTGGCAAGGCGCGCGTGGACGAGGTCGAGGGCAAGCCCTCGCTCACGCGCTGGCGGGTGCGCGAGGCCTTCCTCGGCGCCGCGCGCCTGGAGGTCGAGCCGGTGACCGGGCGCACGCACCAGATCCGCGTGCACCTGGCCGCCGTCGGCCATCCCCTGCTGGTCGATCCGCTCTACGGCGGACGCAGCGCGGAGAGGATCCCCGACCCCCGGGGCGTGGCCGACGCGCAGCTCAAGCGCACGCCGCTGCACGCCTCGCAGCTGAGCCTGCCGCACCCCCGGACCGGCAAGCCCGTCGTGGTGCGCGCCCCGCTGGCCGCCGACCTGCGCTACGTGGAGGAGCTGCTGCGCATCGCGGCGGGGCGCGCGCGCAAGCAGGCCCCGGGCGGCGCCTGAGGCCTTCGCGGGCGGGTCAGCGCGGCGTGGGGGTGGTGCGCGAACGGCGCCGGCGACGGTTGCAGGGGCGACGGCCGTGGTTGGCCTTCTTGACGAGGCGGTTGTTGGGCGACATGCGCGGCAGGGTACGCGCCGGCCCTCACGACGCCACGTTGGGACGCAATGATGGTTGCAGAATGCAATCGCTTGGACGCCGGTCGCGCTGAACCGCTCCGCCCGGCCCCCGTTCCCCGGGTGGGGGCGGGTCTGCCTCCCGAGGGAGCCGCATCATGCCGCAGCTGCGCTGGGTCGGATTGACGCTCGTGGCTCTGCTGCTCGCCCCCACCGGGGCCCGCGCCGGCGAGCCCCCGGCCGGCGCGCCTGCACCCGCGCGCGAGTCCGTGCTGGAGCGGGGCCTCGGCGCGCTGCGCGTGCGCATGGAGGCCAAGCTCAAGGAGGCCGAGCTGCTCCAGCAGCAGGGGCGCCTGGACGACGCGCTCGCGGCCGTGCGCGAGGTCGAGCGGCTCTACCGCGAGACGATGGCCGATCTCCAGCGGCTCGTCGCGCCCGCCGTCGCGCCGCCCTTCGTGGTCGTACGACCCCAGGTGCCGACGGTGCCGCCGGTACCGCTGCCCATCGCCCCGCCCCTGCCCGAGGAGCTGCGCCCGCGGCTGCCGTTCGCGCCCGCGCCCCCCCCGGCGGGCCGCGTCCTCGACGCGGTCACCGAGGGCCTGCGCTGGCTCGCGGCGCACCAGGCCGAGAACGGAGGGTGGGAGGCGGCCGGCTTCGGCTCGTGGTGCGAGGGCAAGCCCAACACGGGCGAGAAGCCCGACGGGGCCGGCAAGGCTTCCTACGACACGGGCGTCACCGGGCTGGCCCTGAGCGCCTTCCTGGCGCTGGGCTACACGAACCGCAGCGACCACGAGTTCGCCAGGACCGTCCGCAGGGGCCTCGCCTACCTGAAGAACGTGCAGGATCCCGAGGGCTGCTTCGGCCCCCGCTCCTCCCAGCATTTCATCTACAACCACGCCTGCGCGGCGCTGGCGATGGTGGAGGCCTACGGGCTGACCCAGAGCCCCATCTTCAAGGGCTCGGCCCAGAAGGCCCTGGACTTCATCGCGCTCAGCCGCAACCCCTACTTCACCTGGCGCTACGGCGTGAAGCCCGGCGACAACGACACCTCGATCACGGGCTGGATGACCCTGGTGATCGAGGCCGCCCGGCGCATCAACGCCGACGCGCGGGCCGCCGGCGGCGCGCCGCTGCTGACGATCGACGAGGAGGCCTTCGAGGGGGTGCTGGCCTGGATCGACAAGATGACCGATCCCGACTACGGCCGCGTGGGCTACACCGCGCGCGGCACGGGCCCGGCCCGCCCGCAGGAGCTGGTGGACCGCTTCCCCGCGGAGAAGTCGGAGGCGATGACGGCCGTGGGCATCCTGCTGCGCATCTTCGGCGGCCAGGACCCGGCCCGCTCCGAGACGATCCGCAGGGGCCTCGACCTGATCGCGCGGCTCCCCCCCACCTGGAACCCGCGGGACGGCTCGATCGACATGACCTACTGGTACTTCGCCACCCTGGCCTGCTACCAGGCCGGCGGGTCGGCCTGGACCCGGTGGAGCGCGGCCCTGGAGCCCGTGCTGCTCGCCAGCCAGCGCCGCGACGGGACGACCTGCGCGTTCAAGGGCTCCTACGACCCGCTCGATCCCTGGGGCAGCGACGGCGGCCGCGTGTACTCCACCGCGCTCATGTGCCTCTCGGGCGCGGTGGCCGCGCGCGGCGCCGGCACGCCCGGCGGCCGCTGACGTAGCCCGCCGCGCGAGCCCGGGGGCGGGCCCGGGCTCCGGAAAGCTGTTGCCCCACGGACGGCGCCCGGGGCATACCGGGCCCATGGCGCACGAACCCGGCAGCGGCTTCTCCACGCGGGCGATCCACGGCGGCCTCGAGCCCGACCCGGCCACGGGCGCGGTCATGACGCCGGTCTACCTGACCAGCACCTACGTGCAGTCGGCCCCCGGCGAGCACAAGGGCTACGACTACGCGCGCACCGCCAACCCCACGCGCACGGCGCTGCAGCGCAACCTGGCGGCGATCGAGGGCGGGACCGAGGCCCTGGCCTTCGCCTCCGGGTTGGCGGCGACGCACGCCGTGCTCTCCCTGCTCTCGGCCGGCGACCGCGTGCTCCTGGGCCACGACGTCTACGGCGGCACCTACCGGCTGCTCGACCAGGTGCTCCGGCGCTTCGGCCTGACCTTCTCCACGGTGGACACCACCGACCTGGAGGCCGTGAAGGCCGCGCTGCGCACGCCCACGCGGCTCCTGTGGCTCGAGTCGCCCACGAACCCCCTGCTGCACGTCTCCGACCTGCGCGCCGTGTGCGCGGCGGCCCACGAGGCCGGGGCGGTGGCCGTCGTGGACAACACCTTCGCCACCCCCTACCTGCAGTCGCCGCTGGCCCTGGGGGCCGACCTCGTGGTGCACAGCACGACCAAGTACCTCGGCGGCCACAGCGACTGCGTGGGCGGGGCGGTCGTCACCCGCGACGCCGGCCTGGCCCAGCGGCTGCGCTTCCTGCAGAACGCCGTGGGCGCGGTGCCGGGCCCGCTCGACTGCTTCCTCGTGCTGCGCGGCGTGAAGACCCTGGCCGTGCGGCTCGAGCGGCACTGCGACAACGCCGAGCAGGTCGCGGCCTTCCTCGCCGGGCACCGGCGCGTGCGCCGCGTGTGGTACCCGGGCCTCTCGTCGCACCCGGGGCACGCCGTGGCCCGCCGGCAGATGCGCCGCTTCGGGGGCATGGTGTCGTTCGACCTGGACGCCGACCTGGACACGGCCAAGCGCTTCGCCTCCGCCACGCGGCTCTTCGCGCTGGCCGAGAGCCTGGGCGGGGTGGAGAGCCTGCTCGACCACCCGGCGACGATGACACACGGCTCGATCCCGCGCGAGCAGCGCC
>CAZPOZ010000027.1:0-12952 GCA_964588235.1 uncultured Planctomycetales bacterium | reverse complement strand
CGACTCCTTCAACACGAACTGGTCGACGTCGTAGAGGGTGACCACCTGGCCCGCGTACTTGGCCTGGAGGCGCTCAGCCACGCTCTCGTCAGTGTCGCCCACAGCGAACAGGTCGGGAGTCTCACTGGCCTTGTCGGAGAACTCGAACCGCCCGCTGGGATCGACCTTCGACATGGCTCGCTTCATCTGCCTGAGCCCCTCGTCGTCACGGCAGCAATGGAAGAGGCGATACACGAGCGAGTCGTGGCGGTCTCGCATCGCGAAGTCGCGCACGTGTACGCCTGCGCCAACGGATCGGAGCGCCTCGACATACGCAGAAGTCAATGCAGTACTGCGCTGGGCGACCGGAGCCGACAGAGCCACACGCCAGCGGTCCGAACCGAACACAGTCGTGATGGCGTCCGCCTTCGTCGAGTCCGTGAGAAAGCCGGACAACAGCTGCATCTCGAGGAACACGAAGACTTCGCACTGCGGCTCCGCCATGATCAGGGAGATGAGCGAGAGCGGCACCTCGCCCCAGCCGCACTGGTCCAGGAACACGAAGGCGGGCCCGACCCTCCTGCCGGCACTCCTTCGTCCAGCGATCCAGGCCGTGACCTCCGGCACGCAGTCACCGCGGATCGGCGCGTCGATGAGGATGTCGGCACGGCTACCCTCGTCTGCACGAAAGCGGTCTAGGCTGAGCTGCAGGTGCGCATGCACGCTCGAATCCTGCTCAATAGTGATGACTCGGATCGGCCCTCGCTTGACCTCAAGCCCGTACGCGACTCGCAGAGCCACAAGGGGGCTCCCCTCGTCGTCGCCTTCGTACGTGCCTGGCCCAGCGAACGCATCGACGTACGTGATCTCTCGGCCGGGGAAGCCCTGACCGAGGATCGGGAAGAACGCGCCCAGGTAGTTGCGGAGGATGCGGTGCTTCGCCCGCGTGTGGGGTGCGATGGCCCAGGTCCTGGGCTGCACGCTCATTTGCCTATCCCCTGCAAGACGGTGGTGGGGAGTTCGTCCCAGACGCGGCCGTCGAGTTGGCGCCCGTTCTGCTTGTTGAACTGCCCACCCCACTGCTTGAAGAAGAACGGGACGTGCGCGGAGACGCAGCGGTCGCGGAGCTGTCGGACCCAATCGGGGTCCACCGGTCGGGCTCGAGGGCCCGACTCCCCGCCGACGATCACCCAGTCGATGCCGCGTAGGGGAAGGCGCGGGATGCGCTCGAGCAGCGGCTCGATCGAGAGGAAGCGGATCTCGGCCGGCACCCTCACCAGCGCCCGAACGCGATCGAGCACTTGCGGGCTCTCCACGCTCGTGCCCCACCACACGTTCGCCGGTGGGGTGCGCCGCCAGCTGTCCGGGACCACGTCGAGGATGCGATGCGGTCGCTTGGTGAGGACCTGCCACTGCAGCCAGGGCGTGGCCTCGATGAGCGGCCAGAGCCGCGCCTGCTCCTCGGCGGGCGCGTCCTCGTCGAACACGTCGGCCATCGACGCGCAGAAGACACGGTGTGGACGGCCCTCAGCCTCCGCGAGGGCGTTCCACTTCAGCGGCTCTCGCCAGTGCGCTTCGCTGAGGATCCGCCTGCGCCTGCGCCCCCAGACGTCGTGGCCGTAGCGCTTGGCCAGCGCCTCGGCGTAGCAGTTCGTGCAGCCGGCGCTGACCTTGGTGCATCCCCACCATGGGTTGAAGGTGTGCTGCGTCCATTCGATGGCGGTTGTTGCGCCCATGGGGGCGATCCTACATGCGAACTGCTGCCTAACGTCGTGGAAAGTCCCCTCCCCGGTAACCAGCCTGGCCCGCTATCTTTGGCCCTCCCCACGGCGGGAGGGGTGCCTTGGCCTTCCTCGATGACCTCGACGCAGTACCGGTAGACCTCGGCCTCGACGGCGGCCAGGCTCCATCCAAGCTCTTCCTGGGGGGCGGGAAGGCCTGGCAACTTGAGGGGGTGCACGTCCCTGCGGCGGACCGCCCGACCGCCGGCCGACTACGGGAGGTCTGGAAGAAGCGCTCCAAGGGCCGCCCCAGCCCGCTGATCGTGGCCGCTACCGTGGGCGACCGCGCCCACCTCTGCGGGCCTTCCGGCGACGAGCCTGGCTTCCACCCCGACGTGCCGCTCCAGGTCGCCGAGCGCATCTGCCGCTCTGCCCTCGACGAGCCTGACTACACGGCCGCCATCCGCTTCCTGCGAACGGCCCTGGAGGAGGCCCGGCGCAAGGGGGCTGACGACCCCCACGCGAGGTACCTGCTCGACCACCTGGTCGGGGAAAACTTCGCGGTCGTGCTGGCCGACTTCGAGCGGCTCACGCGCATGAACCGGGACAACGACGGCGATCTGGTCTACGTCTCGCGCCTCAAGGCCAAGGAGCCCGAGCTCCAGGCCCTGGACGCTGGCGCGGAGCAGGCCCCGCCGTTCGTGGACACCAGCGAGCGGTGGACCGACGTGAGCGCGTCGTTCCAAAAGCTCGCGTCGGACCACGATCCGTTCGACCTGCCCCCCGAGGCCATCCACAAGGCGGTGCTCGAGACGGCAGGGTCGGCCCGGGACGTGGGCTCGATCACGCTCTGGAAGTACACGGCGCAGGAGGCGCTGGCGGAGGTCGGGTCATGGGACCTGGTGGCTGTCGTAGCGCGGATCGCGCAGGCGTACATCGACGGCTTGAAGGGCCCCCACCAGCAGAGCGCGAACCTGTTCGCAGCGCTCATGCGAGTCTGGGCTCGGATGGCCGTGCCCTGCCTTGCGGAGAGGCACGAGGACGGCGCGATCAAGGCCGTTCGCTTGGCGGAGACGGTGCGCAGGGAGCTCCTGCGAGCCGGCTACGTCGAGGGCCGGGACTTCCACGGGAGCGTGGATGTTCCCCATCCGAGCATGGCAGACGAGGCCTTCCGGCAGATCAAGGCGCCCCTGGTGAAGATCCTCGAGGAGGTCTTGACCGGCCTTGAGAGCCAAGGGCTGGCCACGCGCGGCGACCTCAAGCGCCTCCGGGACGTGCTGGAGCAGGCCTACGGCCAGTACCCCACCCAGGAGGTCGAGGACCGCGCAGCCAGGGTGGCGGAGCGCAAGGCCACGTACACGGCCTGCCAGCGGCTCTACGGCATCCGGACGGTCCGGAGCCTGGAGGACGTCGAGGCCGTGGGCGTGAAGCCCCTGTGGCAGCGCCTGATGGCCCTCTCCACGGATCCCGGCGAGGGCGGTGCGGCGCTGGACCTCATGGCCCAGCAGGCGCTCGCCTACGGGGTCAGGCCCGAGCGCGTGGTGCTGTAGGACGCAAGGAGGAGGGGCTGCCCGAGAGGGTGGCCCCTCCTACCCGCTAGGCAACACGGCTTCGCGCCATGCGGCTACCTGCACGCACGACGGCTACACCTTGCCGGGCTTGACCTTCTCCAATCGGGCGATGAACCCCTCCCACGTGAGGCCGTGACCGTTCTTCGGCTTGGTCTTGCCCGGGCACCAGATGACCTTCGTCTTGGTGATCAGGAGATTGCCTCGATGTCCCCCACCGGGGTTGGCGACTGAGAGCACGATCCCCTTGTTCTTGATCACCTGCTCGACCTCAAACTTCGCGATAGACACGTCCACAAAAGCCTCCTGTCCCCAACGCTCGTGTCGGGTGGTCTACAGCGTACCGCCTGGGTCGCGCGGCTGCTACTGCGTAGGCGCCTCTCCACCCGTCGTTTCTTGGTGAGGGGACCAGCGTCCCGCTCGTGACTTCCCACTTGGAGCCGACATGACCACTCTTGAGATCGCCCAGCGGGAGTTGTTCTCGCGCCCGCCCGAGGAGCACTTTCCCGACTTCCCCACCCTGCGCACGGCGGCCTACGAGCAGAAGCGCCGGTGCGAGACGCTCGATGCCCGGGACACGACCATCTACGTCCAGGACGACGGCGCGACTGTCGCCTTCGGATCAGCGCGCCTCAAGCTCACGCACTACAGCCTGGCCCAGATCGCGGCCATGGCTCGAGTGCCCATGCCGCTCCTGGAGCGCCTCAACGTGGAGACGCGCGTGCGCGTGCTCAACCAGACCCTTCCGCGGCACTACCGCTACCGCACGGCCCTCGCCGACGGCGACCGGCTGCGCTGCATCACCAGCGACCGATACGAGCGGGTCTGGGACTTCGATCTGCTGGCCGAGGTGGAGCGCTGGCTGCTCCCGTGCGGCTTCGTCCCGGCCAAGCCCACGATCAACACCGACGCTCGCGGCACGAACGTCATGGGGAACGACAAGCCGGCGCTCTTCCGCAGTGACCGCGACTCGTTCTCCTTCTTCTACGGTGCCCGGGACCCGGGCGACGACGGCTTCGGCGGGCTGCGCAAGGGCATCGTCGTCTTCAACAGCGAGGTCGGGGCCAAGAGCTTCGGCTTCTCGACCTTCTACTTCCGCGACATGTGTAGCAACTTCCTGATCTGGGACGCGACGGGCCGGACCACCCACCGCGCTCGGCACACGAGCGCCGTCAAGGACGTGGTGCGCGACTTCCGCGAGGAGCTGATCCGCGTGGGTCCCGAGCTCACGACCGCCGAGCTGGACGCCTTCGAGCGCGCCCGGACGACGCGCTTCGTGCCGGAGGGCCCCGGCGAAGACCGGCGCGCCGTGGAGAGGCTCGTGAAGGAGTGCCGAGAAACTCGTTCCGCTTGAAGGACGCGGGTGGCGCGTGAGGTGGGTGGGGGCGGCGCGCCGCAGGTCCGTCGCGTTCGTACAAGGCAGCGCGAGACGACCTGCGATCATCGCGGCACCCCTCGGGAGCCCCTCATGACGCTGCGCCTCCTTCCCCTCCTGATCCCCGCCGTCGGCGCGCTCGCGCTCGCGACCTTCGCCGCCCCCCCCGCGCCCGCCGCGCCGGCGGAGGCCGCCAAGGGCATCGCGGCCCTCGCCTGGCTCGAAGGGCAATGGCAGAGCACCGACGGGAAGTGGGAGGCCTGCTACAGCAGCCCCCTCGGCGGCGAGATCGTGAGCGCGACCAAGAAGATCGAGGACGGCAAGGTGACGCTGTTCGACTTCGAGCGGTTCCGGGAGGTGGAGGGCGCCGTCGTGCTCACCCCGTTCCCCCACGGCAAGGCGAGCGTGGACTTCAAGGAGCGGGCCTCCACGCCCCCGCCCGGAGGGAAGATCGCCATCTTCGACAACCCGGATCACGACTTCCCGCAGCGCATCCGCTACACCCTGACGGAGGACGGGCACCTGAAGATCATGCTGATGGCGGAGAAGGACGGTCGGCACGTCGGATTCGGCCTCGACCTCGTCCGCAAGCCGAAGTAGCGCCGCGGGTGGGGTCTCGACCCCGGACGCGGCGCGGCCGTCGATCCGTCGCGGCCTGGATCCCCCCCAGGCTCTACGGCACGCGCCGGCCGGTGGAGGGATCGAAGCGCAGCACCCGCTCCTGGACCGTGCGCAGGACCAGCAGGCCCTGCGCGTCCAGGCCCTCGTACGAGCCCCAGAGCAGGTGCGACGCCGTGCGCTCGAGCGCGACGAGCGGGACGACCTCGCCCAGGCGAACCGTGCCGACGAGCGCGCCGCGCTCCACGAAGTAGAGCAGCACGTCGCTCTCCCGCGCGTCCGTCGGCAGCAGGTTGACGCCCGGATGGCCCACCACCAGGTGCACACCGTCGTCGGACAGCCACGCCACCCGGTGCCAGCCCATCATCGCCCAGGACACCGTGCGCCGGTCGCCGGCCTCGACCCGGTACACGGTCGTGATGCCCGCCCGGGGCTCCATCACCGCGCACCACGCGCGGCTCGCGCTCCACAGGGTCTTCAGCTCGGGCGGCGGCAGCGGCGCGTCCGCCAGTCCGACCGAGGCGCGCGCCGTCACGAGCAGCGCGGCGAGCAGGGCGAGCAGCAGGGCGCGACGCATGGAGCCCCTCCGGGACGAGCGCGTCGGGCGGCGCGCCCTTGGCGCCCCCCCATCCTCCCCCGCCGACCGGGCGCCGCCGCGACGGATCAGGGGGCGAGCGGCCCGCGCAGACGGAGCTCTGCGACGCCGATGTCGCGCCCCCCCACGACGACGGCCTTGGGCGCAGCGGTCGTGTCGCAGGTGAACCCCGCCGCCTCGTAGAACCGAAGCGCGCGGGCGTTCCCCTCGGCCACCCACACCACGCACCCGCGCCGGCCCTGCTCCGACAGCGTGTCCAGGCTGCGCCGGAAGAGCGCCCGGCCGAGGCCCCGCCCCAGCGCCTCGGGCAGGAGGTAGATCGCGTAGACCTCGCCCACATCGGGGGGAAGGTCGGCGTTGCGCGCTGCCGCCGATCGAGAACCCCGACAGCCCCGAAGGCCCCTCGGCGACCCAGACGCGCGCGTCCGCTGGGCTCGGTGCGAGAAGCCGGCGCCGATGGCGCTCGGCGAAGGCCGAGACCGACAGCCCGTCGAGCAGGTCGTCGGGGAACAGCCCGCGATACGCCGCCCGCCAGGCGGTGACGTGGAGCGCCCCCAACGCATCGGCGTCCTCGACCCGGCCCGGACGCAGCAGCCAGGAGGCTCGGGCATCCGGTCGCACGCGGGGGGCTCCTCCAAGGTCGCGGGGCGCCCTGCCAGGGGCCTGCTCCCCGCGCGCGGGACGCTGCGGCCGGCCCGGAGCGCAAAGCGGCCGGCGCGCGAGGAGCCCGGCCGCGGCCCCGCTACTTCTCCCAGGCGCGCCGCAGCACGCTGATCGCGCCCACGTGGTAGAGCTCGTGCAGCGCGATCTCGTAGACCGCCTGCCCGAGCGAGTGGAAGTAGGGGTTCTCGGTGCGGGGCGGACGATCCAGGCCGCGCGCGGAGGCCGCGCGCACCATGCGCACGAGGGCAGCCTGCGTGCGCGCGAGATGCCCACGCAGCGCGCGCAGCGACGGATAGCGGGTCTTCGCCGTGGGCGCCGGGCAGCCGTTGCCGCACAGCCGGCGCAGCGACTCGGGGACCACGCCCTTGCCGTCCTTGCTGAACAGTCGCACGACGTCGTCCTGCGTCGCCGCCACGTGCCCCAGGTGCCAGGCGAGCGGGTTCACGGGAGCGCCACGGCTCGATCGCGCCTGGGCCTCCGTGAACCCGTCGGCCCCGCCCTCGAGCCAGCCGCGGGCGTCTGCCAGCAGGCCGAGCAACACGTCGTGGGCATGCATGGAGCGCCTCCGGCGGAAGGGGGCAGTGTCCGCTGCCGGGCGCTGCCCGGTCAAGAGGGCGGCCCGGACCCTTCCCGCGGCAGCACGTCGTGCGCCCAGTCGGCGCGCTTCCACCCGGCGTCGGGCGGCGTGCACCCCGCGCGCGGCACGTAGGGCGAGGCCTCCTGCTTCACGAGGCGATGGATGTAGCGCGTGCAGTTGGGGTAGGCGTGGCGCACGGTGACGCGCACCACCAGCCGGGCCCCCGGCCAGTCGCCGCGGCGCGGGTCCTCGGCCGACGCCTCGGCCGCGCCCTCGACCCGCAGGCGCCGGCCGCGCTCGAAGTCGATGAACAACAGGCCCACGTGCGGGTTCACCCGCAGGTTGCCGGCCGAGAGGAACGTGCCGTTGCCGTCGTAGAGCGGGAAGGCCAGCGTGCGCTCGTCCAGCACGCGCACGAAGCCCGGGTCTCCTCCCTTGTACGAGCAGGTGGGCCGCCCCCGGTCGTCGGCGGTGGCGAGGAAGAAGAGGTCGCGCGCCTCGATGAAGGCGCGCTCCTCCGGACCCAGGGTCGGGCGGGCCAGCCGCTCCTCGATGCGGTCGGCGAGCCGACGCGCGTCGAACCGGTCCTGCCAATGGCGGTGGCCGTCGTGGTAGAGCTCGCTCATCGGTCCTCCTCTCCGTCGGGCTCGGGCCCCAGCAGCAGCGGCCCCCCGGCCTCCCGGTAGGCGGCGCGCGCGGCCCGACGCCCCTCGAGCGCGGCTTCGAGCAGCCGCTGGAAGCGGGGCTCGGGCCGCAGGGCGTCCAGCCACGGGTCGGCGGCGAGCGCCTGCGGCACCGAGAAGCCGCGCTCCACGGCGTGCTCCAGGGTCGCGAGCGCCAGCGCGTCCCGCCGCACGAGGGCCGCGTGGCGGCCGGCGAGGTAGAGACCCTCGGGGTCGTGGAAGCCGGAAGCCCGCAGGGCCTCGAGGCCGCGCTCCACGTCCTGCCCGCGCCCCTCGAGCCCGGCGCGGATCGTGCCCAGCATCGTGCGCTGCACGCCGGTGGTGGCCAGGGGCTCGGCCTCGCGGAGCAGCTCGAGGGCTTCCGCGGCGCGCCCCAGCTGCGGCAGCGCGTAGAAGCGCACCCAGGGGACGTCCTGGTCCTCGTAGCGCAGGGCGCGCTCGAAGTCGCGGCGCGCAAGGTGCGTGTACGTGACCGAGGTGCGGATGCCGGGGTCCAATGCGCGGGCGCGGCGGTCGGCCTCCAGCGAGGCGTCGAGCAGGCCCCCGAAACGCAGCGCGGTCACGAGCCCGGCGAACAGCTCGGGGTCGTCGGGGCGGGCGCGCGCGCGCGTGAGGAGCCGGGTGAGGGCCGAACGCGCCTGGCCCAGCTCCTCGATCTCGCAGTAGGTGAACAGGTTGTGGGCGGCCGAGGACTCGGGGTCCAGGGCCAGCGCGCGGCGGAAGGCGGCTTCGGCTTCGCGGTAGGCCGCCGTGGGCTCCACGTGCCCGTACTTCGCCATCACACGCAGCACGCGGCCCAGGCGCGCCCAGGCGGGGGCGTAGCCGGGGTCCTCGGCCAGCGCCGCGCGGTAGAGGTCGCTCGCGCGCCGCAGCTGGCTGGTGTTGAAGGCGAGCTGGTTCGCGCGCAGGAACGCCTCGTAGGCCGCCGGCGAGGCCGGCCGCGCCGCCGCGGGCGTCGCGCGGGTCACCGGGCCCTGGGGCGGGGCGGGACGCGAGCCCTCCCGCGGAGGCTCAGGGGGGCCGGGGGGCGGCAGCAGCGCGCGCGCCACGCGGGCGGCGATCTCGTCCTGCACGCCGAACAGGTCGTGAATCCCGGCGTCGAGCGTGTCGGACCAGACCACGTCGCCGCGCCCGGCGAGCACCAGCCGGCAGGCCACGCGCAGCCGGTCCCCCGCGCGCTGGAGCGAGCCCGCGACCACGGCGTCGGCCTGCGCCCGCGCCGCGAGCGACTCGAGGTCGGGTTCCTCGCCCGCGGGACCGCGCTCGACGGTCCTGAGGCTGCGCACGACCACCCCCGGACGCCCCGCCAGCGTGCCCACCACCGCCTCGGGCAGCGCCTGGGAGAGGAACTCGACCTCGGGGTCGGGCCTGAGCAGCCGGAACGGCAGCACGAGCACCCGGCGCACGGTGTGCGCGCGCACGGCCGCGCCGTCGGCGGCCGCCGCACCCGCGGCACGCAGCGCCTCCGCCATCTCGCCGGCCGACGCGGGCCGCTCGGCCGGGTCCTTCGCCAGCGCGCGGCGCACGACGCGGTCGAGCGCCACGGCCCCCGGGCTGCCCGTGAGCGCCGGCGGGGCCTCGTGCGCCACCGCGTGGTAGACGTCGAGCACGGTGCGCCCCGTGAAGGGCGGACGGCCGGCGAGCATCTCGAACAGGATCGCGCCCAAGGCGAAGAGGTCGGCGGCGGGCCCCACGTCGTCCCCTGTGAACTGCTCGGGGGCCATGTACCCGGGCGTGCCCAGCAACATGCCCGGCTGGGTCAGGCGGTCGGCGGGGGCGGCCAGCACGCCGGTCACCGGCAGCGCCAACCCGAAGTCGAGCACCTTGGCGCCGCGCGGGGTGAGGAACACGTTGCCCGGCTTGAGGTCGCGGTGCACGATCCCGCGCGCGTGCATGGCCTCGAGCGCCGCCAGCACCCCGAGGGCCACGTCCGTGGCCTCGCCGGCGGGCAGCGCGCCGCCGCCCAGGCGCTGCTCGAGCGGCTCGCCCTCGAGGAGCTCCATGGCCACGAACAGCTCGCCGTCCGCCTCCCCCACCTCGTAGACCGCGCACACGTTGGGGTGGGCCACGAGGGCCGCGGCGCGGGCCTCGCGCCAGAGGCGGGCCCGCGCGTCGGGGTCGCCTTGCGCCGGCCGCAGCGTCTTGAGCGCCACGCTCCGCCCGAGGCGCTCGTCGCGCGCCGCATACACCACGCCCATCCCCCCCTCTCCGAGGACGCGCTCCAGGTGGAAGGGGCCGAGCTGCGCGCGCATGCCCCGATTCTGACAGGAACGGCTGCCCGACGCCTCCGCGCGGGAGGCCGCGACGTCCCGCAGCGCATCCACCCGACGCTGGCGGCGGACCGGCACCTGAGGCCACCGCTGATGGCGGCGCAGGAGGGTCGTCAGGTGGACTCGGTCGCGACCTCGTCCGCGGGCCGAAGCTGCGGCGGGGCCCATGCCGGGGACCCGTCCGCGGCGCCGCTCTCTTGCCGTTGCGCGTGGACCCGACGTGCGAGCCGGCCCTGCCGCCAACGCCGCTCCGTGCGCCGGTGGGCTGGGACGCCGGCAGGTTGACGGGGGGGTGCCTCGCAGTGAGCATGGCCCCCTTCCGGAGGCCGTTCGCATGCTCTGGCTGTGGATCGCCGGTGGGCTCGTCCTGCTGCTCGTGCTCTCGTTCGTCGTGCTGCACGTGCTCGGCAAGCGCCTGCCCGAAGGGCACGTGATCTCGAGCACCCTGCGCGTGGCGCGGGCGCCGGCCGAGGTCTTCGAGCTCCTGGCCGACACCGCGGGCATCCCGGCGTGGGACAAGGGCGTGGACCGTGTCGAGCGGCTCCCGGACCGCGATGGCCACGAGACGTGGCGTTGGCACATGGGCCGCAACGCGATGGTGCTGTCGATCACCCGCTGCACGCCCCCCAACCTGCTGGTGCGCACGATCGCAGACGAGGCGCAGTTCTTCAGCGGCGACTGGACCTACCGCCTCGCGCCGGACGGGCAGGGCACCGCGATCGAGCTGACGGAGCACGGCCGGGTCCACGTCGCGATCCCCAGGGCGATGATGCACTACCTGCCGAGAGTCGCGGATCCGTACCTCTACCTGCGCCGTCACCTCACGCACCTGGCGACGCGCCTGGGCGAGCCGGCGCGCATCGAGCGCGGGCCCCGGCTGCCGGGCTGACGCTGCGAGCGCCGGCCCGGGGCGGAGACTTGAGGCGCGCCGGGCACGGGGGCGGGCTGGCCGGCGCGGGCCTTCCACGACGCCCCACGTGCGGCGCGCCCACCAGAGCCCACCTCCAGCGCGCCGGCGGCAAGGCGCGTCCCCCCGGAGCCTGCCGGCGCTGGTCCATGGGGCCCCCGCCAACCCACCGCGCGCTCCGGGCCGTCGAACCTCACCGCGCGCCGAGGCCGAGCAGCGCGAGCAGCAGCGCCGCGGCGTCGGCCGGCGCGGGGGCCTCGTCGCCCCCCGCTCCGGGCTCGGGGCGCTCCGGGTGCGTGCCGATCAACACGACCTCACCCTGGCCCACGCGTCGGGAGACGACGGCGGCGGTGCCGTCGGGGTAGGAGGCCAGCACGTCGAGCGCGGTGCCGCCCAGCAGGCGCGGCCCGCCGTAGTAGAGCTGCGCCCTCCGTCCCAACGCGGCCAGCCCGCGCCGCGTGCCCGCCGTCGTGGGCGTGAGGCGGACCGCCGCGCGGTCCGGCCAGGCGGCCAGCCCCGGCAGCGGTCCCTCCGCCGTGCCGTCGAACAGCCCCAGCGGATACGGGTGGGAGCGGCCCTCCCAGGCGACCGTCTTTGCCAGGAGGAAGGCGCCGGCGCAGATGCCCAGGCAGCGCCCCCCGCCTTCGACGAAGGCCCGGATGCGGCGCAGGCCCGACTCGCCCAGGCCGGCCGACTGATGCGCGGCCCAGCCTCCGGGCAGGACGAGCCCCTCGACGCCGTCGAGCCCGTCGGCTTGGAGCAGCGCCGCGTCGAGCACCCGACAGGCGACGCCCGCCGACTCCAGCGCCTCCACCACCGATCGCGCGCCCAGGTGCCAGGCGCCCACGTCGGCCAGGACGGCCACCCGCGGGCGCGCCCGTCGGCCCTCGCGGGCGCGCTCCACACGCTCCCGGGAGAGGATCCAGCGCAGGTTGGCCTCCAGGTTCCGGTGGTCCGCGATCGTCAGGTCGTCGAGCACCGCGCCGCGCTCGGGCGCGGCACGGATGCCGCCGGGCAGGCACGGGAGCAGGGCGGCAGCCAGGACGGCGGTCAAGATGCGTCGCACGGCACCTCCACGCACAGCCTACCGCCGGCGAGGTGCTGGGAGGGCGCCGGCCAGGCCCCCCGGCCCGCGGGCCTGGGCGGGCTGGCGCACGGGAGTAGGATTCGCTCATGCCGTCGCGTCGCCTCGTCCGTGGCCGGGACACGCTCGCACAGCGGCGGGCGAGCCTGCCAGCGCGCGCGTGGGCGCTCCGGCTTGGAGCGCGCTGATGGAGGGGCGCGTGTACCTCGAGCACGCGCAGGCGCTGTTCCGGGCGATCAAGCGGCGCGGCGAGCGGGCGCTCGCCCAGGTCTCGGACGAGCAGTTCTTCTCACAGCTCGACGGGGAGTCGAACAGCCTCGCGGTGCTCGTGAAGCACGTGGCAGGCAACGCCCGTTCCCGCTGGACCGACTTCCTCACGACGGACGGGGAGAAGTCCGACAGGCACCGGGACGAGGAGTTCGTCGTCCGGCCCGGCGACACGCGCGAGCGCCTGCTCGAGCGCTGGGAGGCGGGCTGGGGCGCGCTGTTCGAGACCCTGGCGGCGCTCGCCCCGGAGCACCTGGCGCAGGAGGTGCTCATCCGGCGCGAGCCCCACAGTGTCTTCGAGGCGCTCGAGCGGCAGAAGGAGCACTACGCCTACCACGTCGGGCAGATGGTCTTCCTCGCCAAGCACCTGGCCCGCTCGGGCTGGCAGAGCCTGAGCGTCATGGCCACCAAGTTAGGGGTGGGGCCCTTCGGAGGGCGAGACCTCCTTGCGGAAGGGCCTATGGATGGCCTCTGCAAGCCGTGCCCAAGCAACCGGCGCGCTGGGCCGGCAGCGGAAGGCCGATGACGACGACGACGCGCCTCAAGGCCTGCGCAAGGAGGAGGAAGCGGCCTGAGCGCCATGGCCACCCAGTTAGGGGTAGGGTCCTTCGGAGGGCGAGACCTCTCCTGCGGAAGGCCCTATGG
>CAZPOZ010000026.1:0-13189 GCA_964588235.1 uncultured Planctomycetales bacterium | reverse complement strand
GTGCGGGTCCACGACGCCGACGGCCTGCTGGCAGGCCTGGCGCACTACGTCACCTCCAGGGCCCGGTAGGCGCCCGGGCCACGGTAGAGTCGCGCCCGATGCGCGCGCGTGGGCGATCGAAGCTGCTCCGGCTCCTCCTGCCCCTCCTGCTGCTCGGGGCGGGCGGCCTCGGGTGGTGGGCCATCGCCCGGCGCGGAGGGGGCGCAGAGGAGGAGCCGCCGCTCGGCGCGGGGCGGGTCGCGCCGCCCGGCGCCGGGCCGGGCCTCCAGGGCGCGCCCGAAGGGCCGCGGCCGCCGGCGCCCGAGGAGGCCGCCGGCGGCGCACCCGCGGACTCCCCCACCCCGGGCACGGGGAGGGTCCGCGGTCTCGTGCTCGCCGCGGACGACGGCCGGCCCCTGGCCGGCGCGCGGGTCCGGGCGCAGCCGGGCGGGCGGCTGCCGGGGCACGAGGAGAGCGGCGGCTGGCTGCGCCTGGCGACGACCGCCGACGCGCAGGGCCGCTTCGAGCTCGAAGGCCTGCCATGGGGGCGGGTGGCGACCGTCGAGGCCCGCGCCGAAGGCTACGCCGACGGCTCCGAGGCCGTGCTGCTGCCCGGAGGCGGCGCCGAGGAGCCGACCGAGCTGCGCATCGCCCTGGAACGCGGCGGCGCGCTGGCCTTCGTCGTGCACGCACCGCAGGGGGGCCCGGCGCCGGGCGCCACGGTCTGCCTCTACGCGGAGGCGGAGCGTCCCGGGCCGGGAGAGGTCGAGCAGCGGCTCCGCGGCTGGTCGCGCTGGTCGGGCACCACCGACGCCGAGGGCCGCGTGCGACTCCCGGGCCTGCCGTTGGCCACGCCGATGTTCGCCGTGGCCTTCGCGGAGGACGCCGCTCCCTCGGAGCCGTCGGCGGCCCTCGAGGCCGACCCGCGCGACCCGGCGCCGGGCACGCTGCGGCTGCGTCGGCCGGGCCGCCTGAGGCTCGCGCTGCGCCCGCCGCCCGGCTGGCCCCCGGGGGATCGCCTGGCCGGCGGTCTCTTCGGTCGGGGCGCCGAGCGTCGGCTGCTCCTGGGCTTCAGCCTCGACCTGGCGGAGGGCGAGCGGCACCTGACGCTCTCCGGCCTGGAGCCCGGCCCGCAGGCGCTCCGCGTGCAGGTCGGCGGCTGCGTCGAGGCTCGCGTGGCCTTCAAGGCCGTCGAGGGCGAGACCGTCGAGCACGAGCTGGCGCTCGACGCGGGCCTCCCGCTCCAGGTGGAGGTGCGCGAGGAGGACGGCCGCCCCTGCCCGCACGCGCGCCTCTCGATCCTGCGCCGGGGTGCGCCGGAGGCCGAGCCCCTGGGCCAGTCCTACGGCGTGAGGGTTCAGGCCCGCCTACGCGTGCCGCCCGGGACCTACGACGTGGAGGCGACCGACGCGCTGGGACGCCGCGCCCGCCTCGAAGGGGTCGTGCCGCCCGCCGAGGGTCTGGACGTCGTGCTGCCCCGGCCCGTGACCTGCCGGCTGGCGCTCGCCGCGCCGGGCGGGGAGGATCTGCCGGGGGTCCTCGGCACCCTCGTGGGCCGCGTGCCCGGCCAGGACGGCTGGTGGCAGGAGACCGTCGATCCACGCCTGCCCCTCCGCTGGACGCAGGCCGCGGGTCCGGTCGAGGTCGCGATCCGGATCGACGGCTTCGTCCCCCTGCGGCTCGCCCTTCAGGCGCAGCCCGGAGACGCCCTCGACCTGGGCCTCTGCACGCTCGACCGCGGCCGGTCCCTCGCGTTGCGCGTGCTCGACGCCGGGGGCGGCCTCGTGCCCCAGGTGCAGGCCTCCACCGAGCCGCCCTCGGGCGCCTGGTCGCTGCCCACGGGCGAGGGCCGCCTCAGCGCCTTGCCCGCGGAGCCGCTGACCCTCGTGGTGCGGGCGCCGCTGTACCTGGAGGCCCGGCGTGCCGTGGACGCGTCGGGCCCCCTCCCCGACCCCCTGGTCGTGACGCTCGACCGAGGGGCGGTTCTCACCGGTCGCGTGCGCACGCCGCAGGGCGGGCTGGCCCTGGGGGCCCAGGTGCGCCTGGAGCCCCTGGGGCCGCAGGCACCGGGCCCGGAGCAGGGCCTGACCCAGGACGTGGACGGCGGCGCACGGTTCGCGCTGCGCGTGCGCGCGGGCCGCTACCGGCTGCTGGCGGGTCCCCCGGAGGCGCCGCGGGAGGTGGCGCTGCTCACGCTGGAGGAAGGGGAGGTTCGGCGGCTGGATCCGACGCTGCCCCCGCCGACGGCCCGCTGAGGCCCCCGGGAGGGAGGCGTCGCCAGCCCAAGAGCAGCACGACCCCCACGCCGCCGAGGGCGGAACCCGCCAGCGCGGGCCTCAAGCCCACGCGCTCGGCCAGGAAGCCCATGCCCAGGCTGCCCAGCGGCGCGGTGGCGCCGAACACCAGCACCCACAGCCCCATCACCCGCCCGCGCAGGCGGTCGGGAACGCCGGCCTGGATCAGCGTGTTCGAGGACGCCATGAAGGCCACCTGGAAGAGGGCGGCCAGCAGCAGCGGCAGGGCCGCAGCCCCGGGGCCGGGGGCCAGGGCGAGACCCGCCACCGCGAGCCCGCCGAACGTGAGGCAGCGCACGAGCAGCGCGAGGTCGGCCTGCGCGTGGCCCACGCGTCCGCCGACCCAGAGCGCGCCCGCCAGCGCCCCCACGCCCGACAGCCCCATCAGCACGCCGTAGCCCCGCTCGCTGAGCCCGTACTCGTCCTGCGCCAGCGCGGGGAGCATGCCGGTGTAGGTGAAGGTGAGCAGCATGGCGAGGCCCATGAGCCGCATCTGGAAGCGCAGCCGCGGCTCGCCGGCCACGTAGCGCAGGCCCTCCACCAGGTGCGCGAAGGGGCTCTCGCCGCCCGTGCGGGGCGGGGGCGGCGAGGAGGGCAGCCGCGCCAGGGTGAGCGCCGCGCCCCCGGAGAGCAGCGCGAGGAGCGCGTAGCAGGGCCCCGCGCCGAAGGCGGCCAGCAGGAGCCCGGCCACCGTGGGCCCCAGCACGCGCGCGAGGTTGAACGTGCCGGCCTGCAGCGCCAGCGCGTTGCCCAGCACCTGCCGTCCCGCGACCTCGACCACGTAGGCCTGGCGCACGGGCATCTCGACGGCGCGCAGCGAGCCGACGAGCACGGCCGTGACGACCACGTGGAGCACGCGCGCCTGGCCGGCCAGGATCGCGGCCGCCAGGCCCAGGTTGGCCAGCAGGGTGCCGAGCGCGACGCCGATCAGCAGCCTGCGCTTGTCGGCGCGGTCGGCCCAGACCCCCGCGAGCGGCGCGATCAGCACCGTGGGCAGCAGCCCGGCCGCCGAGACCAGGCCCAGCTGAGCCTTGGAGCCGGTCAGGTCGTAGACGAGCCAGCCCTGCGCCGCGATGCGCATCCAGAAGGCGAAGACGCTGAACAGGTGGCCGGCCAGGAAGCGACGGAAGCCCGGCTCGACGAGCGCGGCGAACGCGCGCGCGCGCCAGGGGCCGGGGGCCACTCAGCGTCCCGCCGCGCCGTCGGGCGCAGGGCTCGGCGGAGGCGAGGGGGCGGGCGTGCGGGGGAGCGTCAGCGGCATGCGCTCGGGCACGGGTCCGCGCAGGTCGATCACGTCCACGGACTCGGTGTACGGCAGCTCCAGGCTCAGCAGCCGTTCGTGCCCGCCGCCGGGCTCCCCGGCGTGGGCCGCGCTCCACTCGATCAGCACGCGCGGGCTCTCCCCCGCGCGCTCGGGCGGGGCGTAGCGGGCCCGCACCTGGCCGTCCGCAGGCAGGTTGAGCACCATCACGCGCGCCTCCACGCCCGCCGCGGGGGGCGGCAGGGCCACGAGCGCGGAGCGTCGGGGGTCCAGGCACCGGGCCAGGGGCACGCGCTGGGCCGCGAAGTAGGCGGTGCTGGCCGCCAGCGCCACGAACAGCAGCAGGAAGCCGACGAGCGTCCAGCGCCAGCGGGGGGCGAGCGGCGGACGCGGCCCCCCGGCCGACCTCCCCGGCTCGACGCCGCCCCGGCCGGCCGCGTTGCCGGAGGGCACGGCTAGGCCCCGTCGTCGGCGCGCTCGAGCCCTTGCTCGCCGACGGTCAGGGGGCGCTCGGCGACGCTGCCGTCGGCGCGCTCGGAGAGCTCGAGCAGCCGGCGCTCGGCCCCGTCGAGCAGGGCACGGCAGGCGCGCAGGTGCTCCACGCCCTCCTGGTAGCGGGCGAGGGACTCCTCGAGCGAGAGCCCTTCGCCCTCCAGGGCCTTGACGATCCCCTCCAAGGCCTCGAGCCGGGCCTCGAAGGTCGGGGCCGGAGCGTCGGGGGCGCGGGCGCCCTCGGTCTTCTTCGCGCGGGCGGACATGCGCCGCATCGTACCGGGCGCAGGCGCCGCCCCGAGGACCGGCGCGTCCGATGGTGGAGTCCTCGGTTGCCGCCCCAGCGCGCGTGCGGCGCGCGGGGCTCGAGGGCGCTCAGGCCCGCATCGGCTCGTTGCGTAGGCCGGCGCGTGCCAGCGCCGCCGCAAGCGGCGGCGGGGGCGGCCTCGCCGCTGCGGGCCTTCCACGGCGCCCCGCTTGCGGGGCGCCCAGGAAGAGGGCCCTCCAGCGCCCCGGCGTGCCCCAGTCCCGCCTTCAGAGGGCAGGGTAGGACAGCACCCGTCCGATCGGGGGCGCTCCGGCCATCAGGGGGATCCCCGGCATGCCGCACGCCTCCTGGCCCCCTCCGCCCCCCCCGCCCACCGAGGCCGACGCGGGCCGCGCCCCGCCGGCGCCCCTCCCGGCTGGACCCGGCGACGCAGGCCTGGCGCTCCTGCTCTCGGGGGGCGGCTTCCGTGCCCTGTTGTTCCATCTGGGCGTCGTCGAGGCGCTGGCGGAGGCGGGCCTGCTGCGGCAGGTGCGGCAGGTCGTCGGGGTGTCCGGGGGCAGCATCCTGGCGGCCCACCTGCGCTTGCGCTGGGGCGACTACGTCGGCGGGCGCCGCCGCTTCCGGCGGGCTGCCCGCGAGCTGCTCGCCTTCGCCCGCTCCGACGTACGGGGGCACGTGGTCCGCATCCTGTGGATGCTCGGGCTGCGCCGCCTCCTGCTGCCGCTCGTCTGGTGGCTGTTGCTCCTCCCCCGCTGGCTGCTCGGCTGGCCCGCCCCCCACCACGCGCTCGGCTTCCAACGGTTGCGCCACCTGAGCAACGCCACCGGCTCCCTGGCGCGGCAGCTGGAGGGGTTGCTCGGCACGGGGACGCTGGCCGAGCTGGCCCCCGGAGCCGCCCCGGGGGCCGCCACGGCCGAGCGCCGCGCGGTCGCGGGGGGCACGACGCTGGCCCAGGTCGGGCGCTGGCTGCGCTGGGCTGCGCGCAGCCTCGTGCGCAGCGCCCTGACCGGGGGCGGTGCGCTCCCCCGACCCCGGCGCGGGCTGGGCCCCTGGCAACGCGCCCGCTGGGCGGCGGCCGGGCCGAGCGCCCCCCCACGCACGTGCTTCCTGGCCACGAACCTGTCCACGAGCGAGCCGTGCGGCTTCGACGAGCGCGGCTGGCTCACGCCGTTCCGACTCCGCGGCGCGCGTCCCGGCGTGGGCGCCGGCCTGATCCGCGTGGCCGAGGCCGTGGCCGCCTCCACGGCCTTCCCCGCGTTCTTCCCGCCCGTGCGCCTGGTCGGCGGCGAGCTGGGCTGGCTCGGCCGACGCTTCGGAGGCCCGTACCAGTTCGTGAGCGACGGCGGCGTCTGGGACAACCTCGGCCTGGAGGCGCTCCCGAGCCTGCCCCCGGAGATCGCGCACGTCGTGGTCTCCGACGGCAGCGGCAGCGTGGACTGGGAGACGCAGGCCCTGATGACCTCCGTGCTCGGCAGCGCCGGCCGGACCGTGAACCTGCTGCTCGAGCGGGTCAAGCGGCTCTCGCTGGCGCGGCTCAAGCACGCCAACGCGCCCTCCCGACCCGGAGCGCCCGCGATCCACCACGTGCCGCTGGACGTGGCCACCGTGGGAGAGGATCCGGCGCACCTCCCGGCCCCCTGGCCCCTCCTGCGCCGCGTGCGCACGGACCTGGACGCCTTCGAGCCGGAGGTGATCCGCGCGCTGGTCGAGTTCGGCCATCGGCAGGGCACGCGGGCCGCCGCCGGGCTGCCCGGGGCCGCCGGTGCGGGCGCCCCTCGCGCCCACCCCTGGGTCGCGCGCGCGGTCGGCCTGCCCCTGCGGGCGACGGGCCGCGAGCGCAACGACGTCGTGCGCGAGGCCCGGCGCACCCGCTGGCGGCTCGTGCGCTGGGACGACTGGGCCACCTGGGTCAACGTGCCGCTGCTCCTGATCGCCGCGCTGGGTCTCGTGGACGTCGCCCGCCACGCGCTCGCCGCCGACGGCCTCCAAGAGCGGGCCGACGGGCTGCAGCAGGCGGCCGACGACCTCCAGGAGCAGGTGGCGCGCGCACGCGCGTCGCAGCGCTGGGACGAGGTCAGCGAGGACCTGGGCAAGCTCGATGCGCTGCAGGAGGACGCGGACTGGCTTCCCGAGGAGGCGGTGGACGCGGCTCACGTCCCTCCCACGCTCGACGGCTTGGACGTGCTCTACGACCGGCGCACCTTCGACCTGTCCGCGCTGCGCGCGGACGGGGCCGCGCCGGGGGCCCGCGTGCGCGTCCTGCGCACCCTCCACATCGAGAAGCGTTCGGACGACGTGCGCCTGCTCCGCGTCCCGTTCGGGACCTCCGGCCAGTCGCTGCGCATCGCGGTGCAGCCCCGGGTCGCGGGCTGCCGGGTCGAGCGCTTCCCCTCGCAGCCGGGGAACGGCTTCACCTACCGCGACCTCCTCGTGCCTCTGCACGGGTGGACGCCCGGGCAGAGGGTCGTGCTGTCCGTGCTCGCCGAGTTCGAGGCCGGCGGGTTCCAGGCGGAGGCCGATCGCTGGGTCGGGGCCATCGGCCCCCGGGGCCACGCGGCGCTGCTCCTGGGAGCGCGCTTCGCGCCCGGGGCCCGGCCCGCGGCGGTCGTGCCCGGCGTGGCCCCGTTCAAGACGCCGCACGACGCCCGTCCTCTGGATGGCGAGGCCTCCGCCTGGGCGGCTCCGCAAGCCCCCCACGTCTGGCTGCTCGACGTGCCCAAGCCGCAGGGGGAGCTCGTGTACCGCCTCGCGTGGCGCTGGTAGGGCCTTCGGCCGGGCCAGACCGTCTTTTCCTCGCCGGTTCGGACGTGCCCGGGAGGATGTCCGCGTGGCGAACACCCTGCTGGTGCTGGTGGTGGCGGGCCATGCGGCGGTGGCCACGGCCTACCTCGAGGCCCGGCGACGGCGAGAGAGCCCGCCGACCTGGGCCCGCGCGTCCGGGCCCCTGGTCGTGATCGCCCACCTCGTGGGCCTGATCCTGCTGGGCCAGGCCATGGGCCGCAGCCCCTTCGCCAGCGGCGCGCAGAGCCTCTCGTTCGTGGCCTTCGCCCTGGCGGCCCTCTACCTGGTGCTCGAGGCCACCAGCCGCGTGGCGACCCATGGCGGAGGGTTCTACGCCGTGGCCGCGGCCCTCTCGGCGCTGAGCGTGCCGGGCCTGATCCACGCCGGCGCGCCCGCGGCGCCCGCGCCCCGCGACGTGCTGCGCACCGTGCACGTGGGCCTCTCGCTGCTCTCCGCCTCGGCCGTGCTGGCGGGCGGCCTGCTGGCGCTGGGCTACCTCGAGGCCTACCGCCGGGTGAAGCGCCGTTCGCTCGAGGCGGGGGCCGAAGGGCCCTCGCTCTCGGGCTTCGAGCGCCTGGAGCGGCGCGCGGCCGCGCTGGGCGTGCTGCTCCTGGTCCCTGCGCTCGTCCTGGGGCTGCAGTCGGCCGGCGGGCAGGGGGAGGGGGCCGGCCTGGCCGCCCTGGTCGGGCTCACCGCCGCGCTGCTGGCCCTGCTGGTGGCCGCGGGCCTGATCTGGTGGCGCCGCCCCCTGAAGGGACGCCTGGCCGCCGTGCTGCACCTGCTGGCCACGGCCCTGCTCGTGGCCGCCGTCGCCCTGGCCCACCCCTGGGCCGTCCCGGGGCCGCGCTGATGGACCTCCACCAGGTGGGCGTGGATCCGCACGTCGCGCCGCTCGAGGTGCGCGAGCGCCTGGCGGTGGAGCCGCGGCGCCTGGCCGAGGTGGCGCGGACCGTCGCCGAGGCGGTCGGCGCCACCGAGGCCCTGCTCGTCTCGACCTGCAACCGCACCGAGCTGACGCTGGCCGCGAGCGCCCCCGACGCCGCCGAACGCGCGCTCCACGCGCTCCTGGCGGCGCTGCCCGGCGCCCCGGCGCCGGACTCGGGCTGTTACGTGGTGCGCAGCGGCGAGGCCGCCGCGCGCCACCTCTACCGCCTGGCCGCCGGCCTGGAGTCGGCCATCCTGGGCGAGACGGAGATCCAGGGTCAGCTCAGGGACGCGCACGCCGCCTGCGCTGCGGCGGGCGTCTCGGGCCCGCTGCTCGACCGCCTCGTGCGCGGGGCCGTGCACGCCGGCAAACGGGTGCGCACCGAGACCCCGCTCTCCAGCGGCGGCGTGAGCCACGGCAGCGCGGCCGCCCAGGTGGCCCGGCGCGTGTTCGGGACGCTGGAGGACCGGGAGGTGCTCGTCGTGGGCGCCGGGACGATCGCCGCCCAGGCCGCGCGCGCGTTCGTCGAGCTGGGCGGGCGCCGCTTCCGCGTGGCCAACCGCACCGCCGCCCACGCCGAGGAGCTGGCCGCGGCGCTGCCCGCGGCGCGCACGCTGCCGCTGGCCGAGGTCGAGGCCGAGCTCTGCCGGGCCCACGTGGTCGTGCTGGCCGCCGCCGGCGTGTCGCTCGCCGTCCCGGGGATGCAGCGCGTGCTCTCGCGGCGTCGCGACCCGCTGCTGCTGCTCGACCTGTGCCTGCCGCGGGCGGCCGACCCGTCCGTGGGCGACCTGCCCGGCGTCTTCCTCTACGACCTGGAGAGCCTGGAGGCGCTCGTGGCCACGGCGCTGGCCGCGCGCCGGGAGGCGGTCCCGCGCGCGGAGGCGATCCTGGACGAGGAGTTCGCGCGCTGGCGCGAGTGGATGCGCTCGCGCGGGGCCCTGCCGGCCATCCGCTCGCTCCACGAGTGGGCCGAGGAGGTCCGGCGCGCCGAGCTGAGCCTGCTGCCCGACGACTTCCCGCCCGCCCTGCGCCCCGCCGTGGAGGGCCTCACGCGGCGGCTGGTGCAGAAGCTGCTCGGGCGTCCCGCGGCCCGCGTGGTCGAGGGCGCGCGCGCCAGCGACCCGCGCCTGCCCACCCCCGAGCACCTGAAGAGCCTGTTCGGGCTCGAGGAGCGCGACACGCCGTGACCTCCCTCTTCGTACGCGCGCTCCGGGGCGAGCCCACCGAGCGTCACCCGGTCTGGATGATGCGCCAGGCGGGCCGCTACCTGCCGGGCTACCGCGCCGTGCGCGCGCGCCACTCGTTCCTCCAGATGTGCCGCGACCCCGACCTGGCCGCGCAGGTCTCCCTGGAGCCCGTCGAACGCTTCGACGTGGACGCGGCCATCGTGTTCGCCGACATCCTGCTGACCGCCGACGCCTGCGGCATCGAGGTCACCTTCCCCGACGGCGGGCCGCGCATCGAGCGCCCGATCCGCAGCCCGGCCGAGGTGGAGCGGCTGGGAGCGCCGGACCTGGAGCGCGTGCGCGCCGTGCCCGAGGCCATCCGCCGCCTGCGGGCGGCGCTGCCGCCCTCCAAGGCCGTGATCGGCTTCTCGGCGGCGCCCTTCACCCTGTGCGCCTACGTGCTGGAAGGCTCGGGCGGGGGCGCGCGCGAGTTCGCCACGGCACGGGCCTTCGCGGCCGAGCACCCCGCGGCCTTCGGCCGCCTGCTCGAGCGCGCGGCCGACGCCCTGGTCCCCTACCTGCGGGTCCAGGCCGAGGCCGGCGCCGACGTGCTGCAGCTGTTCGACACCTGGGGAGGGATCGTGCCCGCGCACGTGCACCGGGACCAGGTCCTGCCGGCCCTGCGGCGCGTGCTGGCGGGCCTGGGCCCCCAGCGCCCGCCGGTGATCTACTTCGCGGGGCTGGGCGCCGAGGCGCGGCTCGAAGCGGCCGCGGCGACGGGCGTGGAGGGCCTGTCGCTGGACTGGCGCACGGACCTGGCGCAGGCCTACGCGCGCCTTCCGGGCCGGGTGCGGCTCCAGGGCAATCTCGATCCCACCGTGCTGCTGGCGCCGCCGGCGCGCATCCGCGAGGAGACGGTCCGCATGCTCGAGGCCGTGCCCCCCGGCCGGGCCCATCTGGCCAACCTGGGCCACGGGATCCTCAAGGAGACGCCCCCCGAGCACGCCCAGGCCTTCGTGGAGGCGGTACGCTCCTTCCGCCCCCCCGGAGCCCGTGCGTGAGCCGACCCGTGCCCCCGCCCGCCGACCGGCCGCCGGACGCCGACGACCTGGCCCGCGCCGTGGCCCTGGCCCCGCGCTACGACCGGCCGGGCCCGCGCTACACGTCGTACCCGCCGGCGCCCCACTTCACGCCCGAGGTGGACGGCGCCCGCGCGCGGGAGGTCTACCGCTCGCGCGGCCCGGGCGCGCCCCCGCTCTCGCTCTACGTGCACCTGCCCTTCTGCGAGGCGATGTGCACCTACTGCGGCTGCAACGTGGTCATCGACCGCGAGCACCGCCTCGAGGAGGCCTACCTCGGGACCCTGCTGGCGGAGATCGACCTGGCCGCCCAGGCGCTCGCGGGAGGGCCCCTCGAGGTGGCCCAGTTCCACCTGGGCGGAGGCACCCCCACCTGGTTCCCCCCCGGGGCGCTGGAGCGCCTGCACGCGCGCGTGGCCGAGCGCTTCCGGCTCCTGCCCGAGGCCGAGCTGGCCCTCGAGGTCGATCCGAACGTCACCACGCGGGACCACGTGCGCACCCTCGCCCGGCTGGGCTGGCGGCGCGTCAGCATGGGCATCCAGGACTTCGACCCCACGGTGCAGGCGGCGGTCAACCGCCTCCAGTCCCTGGAGACCACCGAGCGGCTGGTCGGCTGGTGCCGCGAGGCCGGCTTCACGAGCGTGAACGTGGACCTGATGTACGGCCTGCCCCACCAGGAGCCGGGCTCGTTCGGGCGCACGCTGGACGCCGTGCTCGGGCGCCTGCGGCCCGACCGCGTGAGCCTGTTCGGCTACGCCCACGTGCCCTGGCTCAAGGCCCACATGAAGCGCATCGACGAGGGGGCCCTGCCGGGTCCCGCGCAGCGCCTGGCCCTGTTCCACCTGGGGCTGTCCACCTTCGTCGGCGCCGGTTACGAGTTCATCGGCCTGGACCACTTCGCGCGCGCGGGCGACGAGCTGGCCGTGGCGCGGCGCGAGGGCACGCTGCGGCGCAACTTCATGGGCTTCCACACGCGCCGCGGCACCGACATGGTGGCCTGCGGCATCACGGGCATCGGCGACGCCCAGGGCACCTACCTGCAGAACGCCCACAAGATCGGCGACTGGCGCGCGGCCGTGGAGGCCGGCCGCCTGCCCGTCGAGCGAGGCTACGCCCGCACGCCCGACGACGTGCTGCGCGGCGGGATCATCCAGTCGCTCATGTGCAACGGCCGCGCGGGGCCCGACGAGCTGCTGGCGGGAGCCCCCGCCGGCCAGGGCTGGCGCGAGCGGTTCCCCCGCGAGGCGTCCGCGCTCGAGCGCCTGGCCGCCGACGGCCTCCTGGTCCTGTCGGAGGCGGGCCTCACCCTCACGCCGCTGGGCCGGCTGTTCGTGCGCAACGTCTGCATGCTGTTCGACGCGCACCTCGAGCCCGCCCCGCCCCGCGGCCCCGGTCCCGCGCGGGGCCCGCGCAGCGGCAAGGCCGACGGCCCCCGCTACAGCCGCACGGTCTGAGCGCCCGGCTCCAGCGCGACGCTCGAGCCTCGCATCGCCTATCCTGGTGGCGTTGAGCTCGAGCCTCCCCGTCCATGACCTGGTCGTCGTCGGCGCCGGCATCGGCGGGCTGGCGGCCGCTTGGCGCGCGGCCGCGGCGGGCCGCGACGTGCTGGTCCTCGAGGCGGGGGAGCGGGCCGGAGGCGTGATCGAGACCGTGCGCCTGGGGGCCTACCGGGTGGAGCGCGCGGCCGCCACCCTGCCCTCGACCGCACGCCACGTGCTCGACCTGCTGGCCACGCTCCCCGGGGCGCCCCGCGCGCTGCCCGCCCGCCCGGAGGCCGACCGCCAGCTGCTGCTCACCCGCACGGGGCTCGTGGCGGTGCCGCGCTCGCCCCCGGCGTTCCTGGCCACGCGCCTGCTGCCCCCCGGCGCCAAGCTGCGCCTGCTCGCCGAGGTGCTGCGCGGGCCCCGGCGCGGGGCCCGCAGCGAGACGCTGGAGCGTTTCGTGCGGCGGCGGTTCGGGACCCACGTCGCGGAGCGCTTCCTGGTGCCCTTCACCCGCGGCATCTACGGGGCGCACCCGTCGCGCCTGGGCGCGGGCGACGCCTTCCCCCTGCTGCCGGCCCTGGAGCGGCGCGGAGGCAGCGTCGTGCGGGGGATGCTCGCGCGCCTCCGGGAGCGGCGCCGCCCTGGGCCCCGGGCACGGCGCGCCGTGCTGCTGCTGGAGGGCGGGATGCAGGCCCTGCCCCGGGCGCTGGCCGCGGCGCTGGGGGAGCGGCTCTGGCTGCGGGCCCCCGTACGCGCGCTGGCCCCGGCCGACCCGGCCGACCCCGGCGGGCACGCGGTGCTGACCCTCGCCGCCGGCGACCGCGTGGCGGCGCGCGAGGTGCTGCTGGCCTGTCCCGCCCGCGCGCAGGCGGCGCTGGTGGCCCCGTTCGCCCCCGGCCCCGCCGAGGCGCTCTCGGGCGTGGCCGCCGCGCCCATCGCCGTCGTGGCGGTGGGGCTCCCGCCGGGCAACCCGCCCGTGCCGGAGGCCTTCGGGTTCCTCCGGGGGCACGGCGCGCGCGCGCGACTCCTGGGCGCCACCTTCCACTCGCGCCTGAGCGACGCGGTGGCTCCCCCCGGGCACGACCTCGTGCTGGCCTTCGTGGGCGGCACGGAGGATCCGGATGCGCTCGCGCTGGGCGACGCCGAGCTCGCCGAGGTGGTGCTGCGCGACCTGTCCCGGGCGCTGGGCGGGACGCTCCGGCCCGACCTGGTGGACGTGCACCGCTGGCCGGCGGCCATCCCGCTCTTCTCGCCGGGCCACCGCGGGCGCATGGCGGCCGTGGCCGCGGCGCTCTCGCGCTGGGGCGTGCGCCTGGGGGGCAGCCACGTCACCGGCGTGGGCGTGGACGCCTGCGTGGGCGCGTCGACGCCGGGCTAGCGCCGGCAGCTTCGGGGGGCGCGCCTCGCCACCGACGCGCTGGATGGGGAGCGGAGGGCCGTCGGCGACGACGACGCGTAGC
>CAZPOZ010000025.1:0-13221 GCA_964588235.1 uncultured Planctomycetales bacterium | reverse complement strand
TGATGGCCGTGCACTTCTGGCGCGTCCGCAAGGACGGCGGCATCAGCGGGCCGCTCTAAGGGAGAGCACGACCGTGGAGCACCTGTTCCTGACGTTCGACCGGGCGGTCAACTTCCTGACCCGCCCGGAGATCCTGTTCCCGCTGTCCACCGTGCTGCTGGTGGCCACGCTGAAGTTCGCCCACGTCTGGACGCGCCCGCCGGTGGCGCTGGGCCTGGGCGGGCTGCTCGTGCTGCTGGGCCTGTACTCGTGGTTCGACTGGCCCGGGGTGAGCCACCAGTCGTTCCGCGACAGCCTCAGCAAGCCCGACAACGTGCCCATCGTGCTCATCCTGGGCTCGCTGGCCTTCTTCACCTGGCTCTCGCTGCGCAAGGCCACGCTCAACGACGCGCGCATCGCCCGGAACCTGCCGCCCCTCGAGGCCGCCGAGAAGAGCCGCAAGGTGCTGGTGTGGCCCGACCTGGTCTACACCGAGCTGATCGCCATGGTCGTCTGCTCGGTGGTGCTGATCGTCTGGTCGCTGCTCCTCAAGGCGCCGATCGAGGAGCCGGCCAACATCGCCCGCACCCCCAACCCCTCGAAGGCCCCCTGGTACTTCCTGGGGCTGCAGGAGCTGCTGGTCTACTTCGACCCGTGGCTGGCCGGCGTGCTGATCCCGGGGCTGATCATCCTGGGCCTGATCGTGATCCCCTACGTGGACCGCAACCCGAAGGGCAACGGCTACTACACGCTGGCCGAGCGCAAGGGGGCGATCTTCGTCTTCCTCTTCGGCTTCTTCATCCTCTGGGTGCTGGGCGTGTTCATCGGCACGTTCCTGCGCGGCCCGGGCTGGAACTTCTTCGGGCTCTACGAGAACTGGAGCGTCACGAAGGTCGAGCCGCTGCAGAACATCAACGTGAGCGAGATCGTGTGGAGCAAGCTGCTGGGGCGGCCCGTGCCCACCTGGTGGCTCTCGCGCGAGATCTGGGGGCTGCTGATCGTGATCGGCTACTTCACGATCGTCCCGGCCGTGTTCGCGCGCACGCTGGGCCGCAAGCTGTTCCTCGAGCTCGGCGCCATCCGCTTCGGCATCGTCGCCAACCTCGGGCTGATCATGCTGGCCGTGCCCCTGAAGATGGTCGCGCGCTGGCTCTTCAACCTGAAGTACGTCGTCTACCTGCCCGAGATCCTGACCAACATCTGAGCCTCGGCCCGGGGCGAGCGGCCCCGGGCGCCGGAGACCCCGTCCGATGCCCACGCAGAACCGTGACCAGGAGCGGCTCTACCGGCCCGGGAAGCTGAGCACCGTCTTCGCGGTGGCCAGCACCGCGCTCCTGATCGTGCTGGTCTGGATGTTCTGGCAGGACCACGCCCGCCCCTGGAAGGACTACCAGCGGGCCTTCCGCAAGACCCAGCTGGCCGTGGCCACGCAGAAGGTCAAGACGCTGGAGCGCGCCACCGAGGGCCTGGCGGATCTGCTCGCGGCCGAGAAGCAGGCGCAGCAGCGCCTGGCCGACCTCCCCGCAGCCGACCCCGAGCTGGCGCGCCTGGAGGAGCGCCTCCCGGCCCTGCGACAGGCCCTGGCCGACGCCGAGGCCTACGAGAAGACGGTCAAGGGCCTCGTCTCCCCGGCGCGCTACCAGTTCGAGCTCGCGGTCCACGAGCACGCGCACGGGCACGTCTCGGCCGGGGTCGTGGCCGACCGGCTGGACGCGTTCAACCGCTACGCCTCCGAGCTCCACCGGGCCGTGCTCAGGCTGCGCGCCGCCCAGGCCGACCACGACGCCGTGGCCGCCCAGGCGGCCGCGCGGCGCAAGCCGGCCGAGGACGCCGTCCGCGAGGCCGGCCGGGCGCTGTCGGCCTACCGGGGCGCCCAGGCCACCGTGGACGGGCTCACGCAGCGCTACGACCGCAACACCTGGCGCAACTGGGCGGTGCTCGACATCCTGAGCCGCTCGATCGAGATCAAGCAGGTCGTCCTCAAGGACATCCACGACAACTGGAACTTCGCCACGAACGTCAAGGTGGACCGGTGCATGACCTGCCACCTGGGCGTGGACCAGCCCGACCTCTCCGACGCGCGCATCGCCGAGCTCTACGCCGACGAGATCGCCAAGGCCTACGGCCTGAACGACGACAGCGAGGAGTCCGACCGGGCCGCCGCCCTGGTGCGCTTCAAGCAGCAGCACGGCATCGAGCGTTGGATGCAGGCCCATCCGGCCGGCAGCCTGATCGCAGGGCCCGCCGCGGTCCACGGGGTGGAGACCACCGGCTGCACCGTGTGCCACGCCGGCGTGGGCTGGAGCACCGACTTCTCGCGCGCCGCCCACACGCCCGCCGACGCCGCGCAGAAGGCGGCCTGGAAGGCCGACCACGGCTGGAAGCCGCCCGAGTTCGTGGACTACCCCATGCTCGTGCGCGAGTACGTGCAGGGGCAGTGCTTCAAGTGCCACAAGCAGGGCTTCGGCTGGCCGGTGCCCTACGTCGAGCGGCTCGAGCACGGCGGTGTGGTGGTTGACGCGCGGGGTCGCCTGAAGCCCTTGGCGCAGACCTTCGTCGGGGCCGACGGCGTCGAGCGGGCGCTGGCGCCGCTGGAGCTCTCCAAGGGGCTGCGCCTGCCCGACATGCCCGACCCCGTGGACGGCCCGCGCAGCGAGGTCGCGCGCGTGCGCGAGCTGCACGAGCGCGAGCGCCTCGGCGAGGCCTACGACCCGTCCATGGTCCAGGGCCACGGCTGGGACGCCCAGGCCTACGACCTGGGCGAGGAGTCGATCACGCGCTACGGCTGCCAGGGCTGCCACAAGATCGCCGACTTCGGCGAGCAGGTGGGGGCCGACCCCCTGCCGCGGGTGGGGCCCGAGCTGACCCACGTGGCCCACAAGGTGCGGCCCGAGTGGCTCGAGCGCTGGATCAAGCACCCCGACGCCTACCGCATCGACACGCGCATGCCCTCGTTCTTCTGGTACGTGCCGAAGGACGCCGACTGGCAGGCGGTGGACGCGGCCGGCCAGCCGCTGCCCAAGGGCGAGCGCCGGCCGCTCAGCGTGCTCGACTCGCACCTCTTCGACCGCGACCCGAAGGTGCGCGAGGTGGGCCCCCTGACCACGCCGGGCGACGAGGCCTTCATGAGCCTCTCCGTGCGCGCGATGACGCTCTACCTGCTCGCGCTGGGGCGCGAGCACCCGCGCACGGAGCCTGGCGCGCCGGGCTACAACCCGACCTACGCGAAGGATCCGCTCCCGGGCGACTGGGAGCGCGGACGCGAGGTGGTGGGCAACGACGGCTACGGCTGCGTGGCCTGCCACGTGGTGCCCGAGGTGAAGGACGACTCGGGGGCCTGGGTGAGGGACGACGGCGCGCGCTTCGGGGGCGAGCCCGCCAAGGGGCCGCGCATCGACACCCTGGGCAGCAAGTACCTGCCCGACGGGCGCGCGCTCAACGCCTGGCTCGAGCGTCCCCGCCACCTGACCGCGACGACCGCGATGCCGCACATGCGCTGGCGCGACGTGGTCGCCGCCGACGGCCGGGTGCTGGTCTCCGCCGAGCAGGTGCGAGCCGACGTCGTGGCCTACCTGCTGCGCTACGCGGACGCGAAGTTCGACGCCCTGCCGGGCGCCGGCTGGGACGAGTCCTGGACCCCGCTGCTGACCGACCTGTACGAGGAGTTCTTCGGCCGCACCGACGCCGGGGCGCTCAAGCGGGCCAGCGAGGTCCAGGGCGAGCTCGACCGGCTGGGGCGCGACGCCGCGCTCGCGCGCCTGGGCGAGAAGCTCATGGCGCGCAACGGCTGCTTCGGCTGCCACGCCGTGGCGGGACACGAGAGCGATCAGCCCATCGGCACCGAGCTCACGCGCGAGGGCAGCAAGGACCTGCACCAGCTCGACTTCGGCTACGTGCACGCGGTGCCGCACACCCGGGCGGGGTTCCTGCGCACGAAGATCGCGCACCCGCGCATCTGGGACGCCGGCAAGAGCCTGCGCTGGACGGACCGCCTGCGCATGCCGCGCTTCAACTTCCGCATGGACGACGGCGTCGAAGGCCGTGTGAGCACGCGCGCGGCCGTGGCCGGCCTGGTCCTGGGCCTGGTGGACGAGAAGCTGCAGCCGGGAGCCCTCTACGCCCCCGACGAGGCCACGCGCGACGTGATCCGCTTCCGCCGCGTCGTCGACCGCTACGGCTGCAACAACTGCCACCCGCTCGAGGGGCAGGCCAGCGTCCTGTGGCGCTTCCTCAAGGGCCCGCTCGACCCGGAGGCGGCCGCCACCCCCGACGACTACGCCCCGAGCGGGTCCTTCGACCTGAAGTACGTGGCGCCCAACCTGTTCGGGGAGGGGCACAAGGCTCAGGCCGGCTGGCTGCAGGCGTGGCTGCGCGACCCCTACGACCTCAGGCCCATGGTCAAGCAGCGCATGCCGCGCTTCGAGCTGGACCAGGCCGAGGCCGACGCCCTCGTGGCCGGCTTCCAGCGGCTGGCCGGGCAGACCTTCCGCGTGAACCCGCAGCCGGCCTCGAAGCTCGAGGGGCGGGAGTACCTCACGCCCGTGGAGATCGCCGTGGCCGACTCCAAGGGCGCGACGGTGGCCGCGCGCACGGTGCGCAACGCGGTCGAGGAGGCCGAGTTCCTCTTCGACACGATCAACTGCAACAAGTGCCATCTGCCCAAGGGCTCCCCGGGCGCCGACCCGGTGGACGGCGGGGTCGCCCCCCCGCTGAAGTACGCCGGCCAGCGGCTCGGGCGCGAGTGGGTGAACGTGATGCTCAACCACCCGCCGCACCTGCTGGGCAAGGGCACGCCGATGATCCTCGTCTGGCAGTTCTCCGGCTTCGGCCGGCAGATCGACAAGGCCTACGAGCCCTTCCAGTTCGGCCTGCGCGACGATCCCGGCTGGCAGCGGCTGTGGCGCGACTCGGAGGGAGGCACGAAGCCCGGCCCGGCCCGCGACGAGGCCACCCGGCGCCTGGCGGCGGCGCAGCGCGAGGCCCTGGCCGACTACGTCGTGCACCACTACCGCTGGCCTCGCAACCCGCCCGCCGAGCCGCGTTGAGGCGTGGGGTTGCGCGCGCCCACCCTCCGGACCGCTGCCAGGGAGACCGCCCGTGGCTGACGCCTCGTCTTCCCTCCGTCCCCTGCTGGGGCTGGCCGGGGGCCTCGTCGCGGCCTGGGTCGCCTCCTGCGTGCTGGCCTCGGAGCCGCCGGTGCCCCAGCGCCGCCTGGTGACCGGGGACGGGGCCGCCGCTCCGGCCGCGCCCGCCCCCAGCGCGGCCGTCGCCGCCCCGTCCCGCGGGCGCAAGGCCCCGCCCTACCAGGCGGGGCCCGTGGCGGCCGGCGGAACCCTGCGGGTGACCTGCCGCCTGGCCCGGCCCCTGGAGGCGCAGACGCTGCGGCTCAACAAGGACCTGGGCGCGGGCAAGTGCGGCCACGAGAGCCTGCCCAACGAGCACGCCGTGATCGACCCGGCCACGCTGGGCGTGGCCAACTGCGTCGTGCACCTGCCCGGGATCGCCGCCGGCAAGCCCTTCGACGGCGAGCTGGCCGAGCCGGAGCGGGTCGTGACTGTGGACCAGCAGGGCTGCGTCTACCGCCCGCACGTGATGCTCGTGCGCGAGGGGTCCAGGCTGGCCATCCGCAACAGCGACCCCGTGCAGCACAACGTGAAGGGCTTCCTGAACAACAAGGCCGTGCCGAGATTCAACGTGATGTCGTCCTCGGGCTCGCTGCTCCCGCCGAGCGACGACACCGCGCTGGACCGCGCCGGCACCTACCTGCTGTTCTGCGACATCCACCTGTGGATGACCGGCTACATCCGCGCGGTCAGCCACCCCTACCACGCCCTCACCGGCACGGACGGCGTGGCCGTGCTCACCGACGTCCCGGCGGGTCCGGTCCAGGTGGGCTGCTGGCACGAGGGCATGAAGCTCGCCGTGCAGGCCAGCGGCCCCGACGTGACCGGCTACGCCTGGTCGCCCGACTTCGAGGAGACTCCCCAGACCGTCACCGTGCCGGCCGGCGGCACGGTGGAGGTCACCTTCCTGATCGAGCCCCGCTGAGCCGCGCGCCCGGCGGCCCCCCGCTCCTCGTCCCCGGCCTGCCTCTCGCCTCCCCCTGCCCTAGCCTTCCTCGCGGTCCTTCCCGGAGCCGTCCGATGCGCCCCGCCCCCCTGCGCCTGCTGCCCCTGCTCGCCCTGCTCACGCTCGCCGCCTGCGGCGGCCCCGACCTCGAGCTCGACCCCGACGGCGTGGCCCGCTACGGCGCCTACCGCTACGAGCCGGGCGCGCCGCAGCGCGGCGGGGCCTCGGCCGACGCGCCGCTCCAGGCGGTCGACCTGGGGCGCGTCGCGGCCCCCGCCCCGGCCGCGGCTGCCGCGCCCGCCGCGCCCGCAGGGGGGGCGCCCGTGATGGGCAAGCCCAAGAAGGGGGCCAAGTACGAGGCCGGCCCGGTGGAGAAGGGCGGCACGATCCAGGTGAGCGTCAAGCTCACCCGGGCCCCCGAGGGGGGCGAGTTCCGCCTGAACAAGGACCAGGGCGCGGGCAAGTGCGGCCACGACACGCTGCCCAACGAGCGGGCCAAGTTCGACGCCGCCACCCTGGGGCTCGAGAACGCGATCGTCTACCTGGTGGACGTCGCCAAGGGCAAGGCCTTCGAGGGCGACCTGGCCGAGCCCGAGCGCATGGTCACGGTGGACCAGCAGGGGTGCGTCTACCGGCCCCACGTGATGCTCGTGCGGGCGGGCTCGCGCCTGGCGGTCAAGAACAGCGACCCCGTGCAGCACAACGTGAAGGGCTACCTGAACAACAAGGCCACGCCGCGCTTCAACATCATGTCGTCCTCCAACAGCGAGCTGCCGCCCAGCGACGACACGAACCTGGACAAGCCCGGCACCTACCTGCTGTCCTGCGACATCCACCTGTGGATGACCGGGTTCATCCGCGCGGTCGCGCACCCCTACCACGCGATCACCGGCCCCGACGGCAAGGCCACGCTGACGAACGTGCCCCCCGGCGAGTACCGCATCGGCTGCTGGCACGAGGGCATGCTGCTGCGCGTGGAGACCAGCGGCCCCGACGTCACCGGCTACGTCTTCAGCGACGGCTTCGACCTGCCCGAGCAGACCGTGACCGTGCCCCCCGAGGGCACGGTGGACGTCGCCTTCACCACCGACCCCCGCTGAGTCTGCCCCGTCCCCGGAGCCCGTCATGAGCCACGCCGACCCCCACGCCCACGGGACGGGCGCGCCCAGCGCCCCGACCGCGCCGCCCCTGCCGGCCCCGCCGCGCCCGCTGGTGGACGCGCGCTACGTGCTGGCCTGGTTCTCCGCCGCCCTGTTCTGGGTCGTGGTCGGGCCCGTGCTGGGGCTGCTGGCCTCGGCCAAGCTCGACGACGCGCTGCTGCTGCCCGACGTGGACTGGCTGCAGTTCGGCCGGCTGCGCATCGCGCACGTCAACGGCGTGGCCTTCGGCTTCTTCACCACGGCCATCTGGGGCTTCATGGCCTACGCGGTGCCCAAGCTCTGCGGGCGCCCCCTCACCAGCATGCGCGCCGCCTGGTGGGGCTTCGTGCTGCTCAACGCAGCGGTGCTCGCCGGCGAGATCTGCCTGCTCGGCGGGACGCTGCAGGCCGTCGAGGTGGGCGAGTTCCCCTTCGGCGTCGACCTCGTGCTGGGCGCCGGGTTCGTCTGCCTCTCGGCCGTGTTCCTGCAGACCGTCGCCCAGCGGAAGGTCGAGCGCCTGTACGTCTCGCTCTACTACTGGGTGGCCGGCATCCTCTGGACCGTGGTGAACTTCGTGCTGGGCGCCTTCATCCTGCCCAACACGGTCACGGGCGCCAACAGCGCCGCGATGCACGGCTTCTACCTGCACAACGTGGTGGGCCTGTGGGTGACGCCCATGGGCCTGGGGCTGGCCTACTACGTGCTGCCCGTGGCGACCCAGGCGAGGCTCTTCTCTCACAAGCTGTCGCTGATCGGCTTCTGGGCCCTGGCCTTCTTCTACCCGCTCAACGGCATCCACCACTACATCTACAGCCCGATCGCCGACTGGGCCCAGACGATCGCCATCGCCTCGTCGATGATGCTGATCATGCCCGTGTGGGCCTTCAGCACGAACGTGTGGGGCACGATGCGCGGCCACTGGAAGCAGTTCGCCGCCGACAACTACGCGCTCAAGTTCGTGATCCTGGGCGCGGTCTGGTACCTGATCACCTGCTTCCAGGGTCCCACGCAGGCCCTGCGCGGCATGCAGGCGCTGACCCACTTCGGCGAGTACAACGTGGGCCACGCGCACTCGGCCCTGTTCGCCGTGTTCAGCATCTGGGGCATGGCCGGCATCTACTACGTCGTCCCGCGCCTGACCGGCCGCGAGCTGTGGAGCAAGAAGCTGGGCGCCTGGCACTACTGGCTCGAGATCTTCGGCTTCACCCTGATGTTCGTCGTGCTGTCGATCGCCGGCTTCGTCCAGGGCTTCATGCTCAAGGACGGCAGCATGTGGATCACGACGATCAAGGAGATCAAGCCCCTGTGGGTGGCCCGCACCCTGGGCGGCACGATGATGGACGTGGGCCTGGCCTTCTTCGTCTTCAACGTCGTCATGACGATCCGCTACGGGCGCAAGGTGGGGGAGCCCGAGTTCCCCGAGCCCGCGTCCGCGCCGGCCGCCCAAGGAGTCTGACCCATGCGCTTCTACGAACGCTTCGGCGGCATCGTGCTGGTGGGCGGGTTCTTCTGCTACCTGTTCGCCTTCGGCCTGACGATCTTCTACCCGCTCGTGGTCACGGTGGCCGACGAGGACATGGTCGTGGACGTGCACGGCAACCGCGTGAAGGTGCCGCCGTACACGCCCGCCGAGGCCGCGGGCCAGCAGGTCTACCGCGAGCAGGTCTGCTGGCACTGCCACAGCCAGTTCGTGCGGCCCGTGATGGACGAGGACCGCCGCTGGGGGCCCGTCTCGCAGGCGGGCGAGAGCGCCATCGACCGGCCGCACCTGTTCGGGACGCGCCGGATCGGCCCCGACCTGGCCCGCGAGGGCGGGCTGCGCAACGACGACTGGCAGATCGCGCACCTGTACGACCCGCGCTCGACCGTGTCCGAGTCGGTCATGCCGGGCTTCACCTGGCTGTTCCGGCCCAACGCCAACGCCGAGGAGGTCGAGCGGCTGATCGCGCTCTACGACTTCGACGGCAACGGCGCCGTCGAGCCGGAGTTCGACAAGCTGATCGCCCCCCTGCCCACCGACGCCGAGACGGTGAACCGCCTGGCGGGCGCCGACCGGCGCGGCAAGGAGGCGTCGACGGTCAAGCAGGACGACAAGGGCAACGACCTCAAGCCCGGCGCCGACGGCCGGCGCCGCTACGTGGACGCCTACACCCAGGTGGCGGGCCCCGACGGGCGGCCGGGCACGTCGGGCGACCGCCTGGTGAACGGCTTCGACGGGGCGCCGCTGCCCACGGAGGCGGCCCTCAACCTGGTCGCCTACCTCCAGCGCCTGGGCACCTCGATCGGGCCCTGGCGCCAGCCGCTGGCCGCTCCCACGCCGGTGCGGGGCGCCAAGCCGTCGATGAAGGGCGTGACGACCACCTACGTGGACGCGGCCGGCCAGACCCAGGAGACCTCGATCGAGGACGGCCTGCTCCCCCGGCGCGAGCGCAGCCGGCGGCTGTACGGCGAGGCGCGCGCCAAGGCCACGCCCCAGGCGCTGGCGGCGGCCGAGGACGCCGAGCGCGACTACGCGGCCCTGATGGGCGCCTGGCGCAAGGCCAACCCCGAGTGGAACGAGCGCCTGACGAAGGGCGAGGCGCTCTACGTGGAGCACTGCGCCTCCTGCCACGGCGCCGAGGGGCGGGGCAACGGCCCCGGCGCGCGCTTCCTGAGCGTGCGCCCCCGCGACTTCACCCAGGCCGCCTACCGCTACCGCAGCACGCAGGTGGGCAACCTGCCGCTGGACGGCGACCTCTACCGCACGCTGCACCGCGGCCTGCCCGGGACCTCCATGCCGTCCTGGCGGGAGCTCGACCCGGAGCAGATCTGGCTGCTCGTGGACTACGTGCAGACCTTCCTCGAGGACCAGGGCGGGGAGCGCGACAAGGAGTTCGACGACCAGGCCGCCGCCCTGACGCTGCCGCCCGTGCCGCGCGTGACCGCCGCGAAGCTCGACGCGCTGATCCGCCGGGGCAAGGCGGTCTACGTGGCCGGCAAGTGCAGCAACTGCCACGGCACGGAAGGCCGCGGCGACGGCCCGGGCTGGGACACCGAGCTGGGCAACGGCGGCAGGATGCGCGCCCGCGACCTCAAGCCGCGCTTCGCCGGCGACCAGCCGGCGCTGCGCATCCGCGGCGGCGCCTACCCCCACGACCTGTACCGCACGATCTTCACCGGCCTGGCAGGTTCGGCCATGCCCTCCTCGCTGCGCGACTTCGAGGAGGGCTGGCGCCTGGCGGCGGAGGCGGACCGGCTCAAGGCCGCCGGCGCCGCGCCCGAGGCCGTGGCCAAGGCCGAGCAGGCCGCCCGCCGTTCGCTGATCGTGCCCCTGTACGAGGACGACCTGGTGGCCCAGCACGGCGTGATCCGCGAGACCGACGCCCAGGGCAACACGGTCGAGCACCTCGACCGGCTGCGGGCCACGGGCGGCGGCCAGGTGGGCGACGACTGGGCGCTGGTCTTCTACGTGATGGACCTGCTCCAGGTGCGCCACCTGATCCCGCTGGCGAAGTGAGCGGCCGCCTCCCGGCCGACCCCGTGGAGCGCGCGGGCCCGCAGGACGCGGGCCGGTGATCGAGCTGCTCGTCGCCGGCTTCCTGGGCTCGGCCCACTGCGTGGGCATGTGCGGCGGCTTCGTGCTCGCGCTGGACCGGCCCGGCCGCGTGCCCTGGCGGCGGATCGCCGTGCAGGGCGCCTTCCTGACCGGCAAGGCCTGCACCTACGTGCTGCTGGGCGCGCTGGCCGGGACGGTGGGGGCCACGGCGCTGCGGGCGCCGTGGTTCGGCGCCGTGCAGGGGCTGCTCGCGGCGCTGGCCGGGGCGCTGATGGTGGCCGCCGGGCTGCAGCTGCTGGGCGTGCTCCACGCCTTCCCGCTGGGCAGCCTGTTCGGGCCCGGCTCGGCCTACGACCGCACGGTGCGGGCGGTGGCCGACGCCCGCGGGCCGGCGGCGCCCTTCGCGATGGGGGCGCTCACGGGGCTGCTGCCCTGCCCGCTGGTCTACGCCTTCCTGGCGGCGGCCCTGGCCACGGGCTCGCTGCTGCGCAGCATGGGCACGATGGCGCTCCTGGGCCTCACCAGCCTGCCCGCCCTGGCGCTCGTGGCCCTGACCGGAGGGCTGCTCTCCGCGCGCCTGCGCGCCCGCGCCGTGCGCGGGGCGGGGGTCGTCGTGGCGCTGCTGGGGCTGGTGACCCTGCTGCGCGGCCTGTGGCCGGACCTGCTGCACCTGGGGCACTGAGCTCGGCGGCCCGCGCCGCCCCCCCTACGATCCGGGGTGTGAGCGCCCCCGCCGCCCCCTGCGCCCACTGCGGCCTGCCCGTGGGGGCGGGCGCCTTCGGCCGGCGCCGCGAGGGGCCGACGTTCTGCTGCCTGGGCTGCTCGGTCGCCTTCCGGCTGGCGGGCTCCGGGGGGCGCGAGGGCGGGGAGGCCGCGCTCGAGCTGGCGCGCATCGGGCTCGGGTTCGTGCTCTCCGCGATCGTGATGGTGATCCAGCAGGTGGCCTACGTGGATCCGGCGGCCGCCGCCGACCCCACCTTCCAGCGCTTCTCGCCCCTCGCCCAGGCCATCGCCAGCACCCCGGTGATGCTCTTCGTGGCCGTGCCCTACCTGTGGAACGCGGCGCGGGGTCTGCGCGCCGGGCGCCTGGGCACCGACCTGCTGGTGGCCCTGGGCCTGTTCGCGGGCTACGGGGCCTCGCTGCTCACGCTGCTCCGGGGCCAGGCGGAGCCGCTGTTCTTCGACACGGTCACGGGCCTGGCGATGCTGATGACCGTGGGGCGCTGGCTCGAAGCCCGCGCCAAGGAGCGCAGCACCCAGGGCCTGAGGGCCTTCCTGTCGGGCGCGGCCCGGCCCGCGCGGCGTCGCCGCGCGAGGACCGAGGCCGGGGCGGCGGTCCCTCCGCCGGCGGCCGCGACCGTGGACGTGCGCGCTTCCGACCTGGTCCCGGGCGACGTGGTCGAGGTGCTCCCCGGGGAGCGCATCCCGGCCGACGGACGCGTGCTGGAGGGGCGCGCGCTCGTGGACCAGGCCGCGCTCACCGGCGAGCCCCTGCCCGTGAGCGTCGGGCCGGGCGACCCCGTGCGCGCGCCCTGCGTGCCGCTGGACGGCCCCCTGGTGGTCGCCGTGACCGGGGCCGGCGAGGGCACCCTGCTGGCCGAGATCGGACGCGTGCTCGAGCGCGCCCGCAGCGGCCGGGCGCCGGTCGAGCGGCTGGCGGAGCGGGTCTCGGCCGTCTTCGTGCCCCTGATCGTGCTGCTGGCCGTGGGCGTGTTCGTGCGCGAGGCCGCCTCCGGCGACCAGGGGCGGGCCCTGGTCCACGGCCTGGCCGTGCTGGTCGTGGCCTGCCCCTGCGCGCTGGGGCTCGCCACGCCGATGGCCGTGGCCGCGGCCCTCGGGCGGCTGGCCGAGCGGGGCATCCTCGTGCGCACGGGGGCGGCCCTGGCGGGGCTGCCCCGCGTGACGCACCTGGCCTTCGACAAGACGGGCACCCTGACGGAGGGCCAGCCGGAGGTCGAGGCGCTGCGTCCCGAGCCCGGGGTCCTGCCCGAGCGCCTGCTCGCGCTGGCCGCGGCCGTCGAGCAGGGCAGCGAGCACGCGCTCGCGCGCGGCGTGCTCGCGGCCGCGGCGGCCCGCGGCGTGCCCCGCCTGCCGGCGCGCGCGCTCCACGTGGTCCCCGGGCGGGGGATCGAGGGGCAGGTGAGCGCCCCGGAGGGCGAGCAGCGCGTGCGGGTGGGCAGCGCCGCGTGGCTCGGCGGCGACCCCGGGGAGGGCCAGGTGGTGGTGGAGGCCGACGGGCGCCGGCTGGGGGCCCTGCGCCTGAGCGACCGGCTGCGGCCCTCGGCGGCGGCGGCGGCGGCGGGGCTCCGCGCCGCGGGCGTCCGGCTCGCCGTGCTGTCCGGGGACGCCCCCGGGGCGGTGCGGCGGGTGGCCGAACGCCTGGGGATCGAGGTGGAGTCGGCCCAGGGCGGCCTCCTGCCCGACCAGAAGGTGGAGCAGGTGCGGGCCCTCGCTCGCGCCGCGCGGTCGCGGCGGGGGGCGCTCGCGTTCGTGGGCGAC
>CAZPOZ010000024.1:0-13863 GCA_964588235.1 uncultured Planctomycetales bacterium | reverse complement strand
TAGCCCGCGCTCCCGGCCCCGCCGACGAGGCTCGCGTCGGCCGTCTTGCCGGCCAAGTAGCCGTCCACCGCCGACTGGAGCTCACGCGCGCTGGGGGTGTCCGCCAGGGCGGGCCCTGCCAGGACCGCCAGCAACCCGCCAGCCGCGAAGGTCGCCATCATCGTCCGCATGTCTGCCTGCCTTCCTTCTTCTTGGCGCCGGCCGCACGGCCGACGGGTTTGTTCCTGCCACCGGGAAGCGGGCCGTCGCCGACCCGCACCTGCCGGATTCTGTTCCGAGGGATCGGCCGCGGGCAACGGCGTTTCAGCCGCACCCCCCCCGGCAGGCGTCGTTTTTCGTCTTTTGTAAGGCATGTAGCCGTCATCAGACCGTCACTGGGCGGGCCTGGCCGGCCTGGGCCCGGCCTCCTCCCCGAGGCCCCGGGAACCTCGAGGACGGCTGGCCGTCGCGCGGCTCCCAGCGGGGGGCCTGGATCGTCATGCTCACAAACCATTGAAAATCATGGCCTTGTGTCGAGGATCACGACCCGAGGTCCCCCCGCGATGCCCCCGAACCCCTCGCTTGCCGAACGATTCCACGAGGCGACCGACTACACGCCGGAGCGGCTGGCGCAGTCGCCGGGCCTCGATCTCTCGAGCCAGCCCTCGCCCTTCAAGGACTGGTACGAAGCCTCGGCGCTGGTGCTGCCCGGCGGTCCGCAAGGCCCCTGGGACGCGACGCCCGGCCGCCTCGACGAGGGGCGCCTGGGCCGGATCCTCTTCCACACCTCCGGCGTCACGCGCAAGGTCCAGCAAGCCGGCCAGGTGCTCCACCTGCGGGCGGCGCCCTCGGCGGGGGGGCTCTACCCGGCCGAGCTCTACGTGGCCACGCGCGGCGTGGCCGGCGTGGCCGACGGGCTCCACGACTACCTCCCGCGCGAGCACGCGCTGGCCTCGTGCTGGGAGGGCGACTTCCTCGGCGAGCTCGGCCGCTACGCCTTCGACCCGGCCGCTTTCGCCGACGCGCAGGCGGCGCTGGTGGTCACGGCGGTCTGGCAGCGCAGCGCGTGGCGCTACGGGCCCCGCGCCTACCGCCGCGTGCTGCTGGACGCCGGCCACCTGCTCGAGAACGCCGTCCTGGCTGCGCCGCTGGAGGGACAGCACGTGCAGCCCTTCGCCGGCTTCCACGACGATGCCGTGGACGGGCTGCTGCTGCTCGACCCGGCCCGCGAGGCCACGCTGCTCGTCGCCCCGTTGCGGCCCTCCGGAGCGCGGGCCCCGGCGCGACCGGCCCCGCGTTCCGAGGTCCACCGCGCCGCGCCGACGCCGGAGCCGGCCGGGTGGATCCGGTCCGTGCACGACGCCGGACGCCTCACGGCCTGGGCCGAGGCGCTGCCGCTGGTGAGCTCGGAAGGCCCCGAGCCGGTCGGCCCCGAGCAGACGCTGCCGGGCGAAGCCGGCCCCCCGGGCCCGGTCCTGCTCGAGACGATCCGCCGCCGGCGCTCGACCCGCGCGTTCGAGCCCGCCCCCGTGCCCTTGACGGCCCTGGGGGCCGTGCTCGCCCACGCCGAGCCGGCGGCCCGGGTCGGCGGGCCCTCCACGCTGCCGGCCCCCGAGCTGCTCACCTCCTGGGTCGCCGTGAACGCGGTGGAGGGGCTGGTGCCGGGCCTGTACCGCTACGCGCCCGCGCGCCACGCGCTGGCCCTCGTGCGGCCGGGCGACCCGCGGCGGGCGCTGTTCGTCTGCTGCCTGCACCAGGAGCTGGCGCGGGACGCGGCCTTCGCCGTGGTGCACACCTTCGACCTCGCGGCCGCCGTGGCCCGCTACGGCGAGCGCGGCTACCGCTACGCGCACCTGGGCGCGGGCATGGTGGGGCAGCGCCTCTCCCTGGCCGCGGCGCAGGCCGGGCTCGGCGCCAGCGGCATCGGCGGCTTCCTGGACCGCGCGCTGGGCGAGGTGCTGCTGCTCCCACGCCACCAGGTGGTCGCCTACCTCACCGTGGTGGGGCACCCGGCCCGCTGACCCGCGGGGGGGGCGGCGCCCTCAGACGGGCGGCGCCGGCGTCGGGCCCGGCAGCCGGAAGGCCACGTTCAGCTTCACGCGTCGCATGGACCCCGGCTCGATGCGCAACCGTCGCAGGTCGTCGCCCAGGAGCTCGCGCACGCGGTGCAGCCCCTCGAGGTCCGTGCCCCGGAAGCCCAGGTGGAACACGGCCACGTCGCCGGCCTGGTCGTAGATCTCGACCAGGTCCACCCCCAGGAGGCGGCACAGCCGGTGCAGTCGCTCCACGAGCGGGTGCAGCGGCAGGCGGCCGAGCTCGACGGAGCGCACGCGCCCGCGCTCGAGCCAGAAGGTGCGGTCCATCGTGGGGAACAGCACCTTCACCAGGTGGCGGCGGTCCTCGACCACGAGCCCCACCTCGCGCCCGCAGCCCAGCTGCGCGCGGAGCGAGGCCGAGGGCACGACGGCCAGGTCGCCCACCTGGACCTCGGCCTCCTCGTCGCCCCCCTCGGCCTGCTCCTCGCGCTCCTCGTCGCCCGGCAGGGCGTCGGGGCGCGGGCGCGGCGGCTCCAGGGGGTCGTCGGGCGATCGTCGGGCCTGCTCGCTCACGCGGGGTGCAGCGAGCCGTTGTGCGGATCGACGGTCAGGGGCAGGGTCGGGCGCGCCCCGTAGCGGTTGCTCAGGATCTCGGCGCGCCGGGCGCCGGAGCCGGCGGCCGGGGCGATCCAGCCCACGCGGTCGGCCGCCTCCGGGGCCAGGGCGCCCAGCGTGGGCTCGTCGGCGGCGGCCGGCGGGCCGGCCTCGACCCGCACGGCGCACACCACGGCCACGTGCAGCCGCGAGGCCAGCGCCGACAGGTCGCGCAGCACGCGGCCGGCGTCGCTGGTGGCCTCGCGCACGACGGCCTGCAGGTAGTCCACGGCCAGCACCTCGGCGCGGAAGGGCATGCGCACGAGGCGATCCTCCAGCGAGGCCACGCTCAACCCGCGCGCCGGCAGCAGCTGGAAAGGCGCGGAGGACAGGCCGCTGCGCACGCGGCTGGCGCGCAGCGCCTGCTCGGGCGGCAGGGTCCCGCAGGCGAGCTCGCGCGCGTCGACCCCGGCGGCCATGGCCAGCAGCCGCAGGGCCAGCGTCTCGGCGGGCAGGTCGTAGGTGGCGTAGACCACGCGCCGGCCCTCCAGGGCCGCGCCGTGGAGCAGCGAGAGCAGGAAGGCCGTCTTGCCCGCGCCCGTGGGCCCGCCCCAGACGTGCAGGTGGCCGGCGGGCAGCCCCGCCCCCAGGTCGTGGACCAGCTCGGGCTCCACCGGCAGGGGGGACGCGGCCCCTTCGCAGGCCGGCAGGGCGACGGTGCTCAGCAGGTCGGCCAGGTGCAGCATGACGGACCTCCGCCCCCAGAGGATCGAAGGCGGGGGGGACAGCGACCGCCGGCCCCTCAACGCGCTTCGAGCCGCGCGAGCACCTCGGGAGGCAGGCGCAGGTCGCTGGCGCCCGCGTTCTCCCGCACCTGCTCGGGGCGCGTGGCCCCGACGATCACGGCGTCCACGCCCGGCCGGGAGAGCAGCCAGGCCAGCGCCAGCCGCGCCGGCGTCGTGCCCAGCTCGGCCGCCAGCGTCACGACCCGGCGGACCCGCTCCGCCTGGGCCGGGGTCAGGTAGGGGCCGAGGAAGCGGTTGCGCCGCTCGTCGGCCAGGCGGGAGCCGGGGGGGCGGGCCCCGTCGAGGTACTTGCCCGTCAGCGCGCCCTGGGCCAGGGGCGAGAACACGATCTGGCCGACGCCCAGCTCGCGGCAGACCGGCAGCACCTCGTCCTCGATCCCGCGCTCGAGCAGGCTGTAGGGCGGCTGGTTGCTCACCGGCCCGTAGCCGCCGGCCGCGCGCGCGAGCGCCAGGGCCTCCCGCACCTGGGCGCCGGTCCAGACCGAGACGCCCCAGGCGAGGGCCTTGCCCTGGCGGACGAGGTCCTCGAGCGCGCGCACGGTCTCCTCGAGCGGCACCTCCGGGTCGTAGCGGTGGCACTGGAACAGGTCCACGTAGTCGGTCCCCAGGCGCTCGAGGCTCGCGTGGCAGGACTCGAACACGTGCTTGCGCGACAGGCCGCGGTCGTTGGGCCCGTCGCTCATCGGCCAGAAGCACTTCGTGGCCAGCACCAGGTCCTTGCGGGGCAGGCCTGCCAGCGCCTTGCCCAGCGCCCGCTCGGCCGCCCCCAGGGCGTAGACGTCGGCCGTGTCGAAGGTCTGGATGCCGACGTCCAGCGCGGCCCGCACGCAGGCGGCCGTGGCGGCCTCGTCCACGCTGCTGCCGAAGGTGAGCCAGGAGCCCAGGATCACCTCGCTGACGCGCGTTCCGGAACGGCCGAGGCGGCGGTACTGCATGCGGGCTCCAGCGACGGAGGCCCAAGGATAGGCGCCCCCGGGTTCGGGCTACCGACCGGCTGCGCCCTGCTCGCGCGCGAGCAGCCAGGTCCGGCCGGCCCAGCTCAGGAGCAGCCGCGCCCCGCGGAAGGCGAGCTCCGGGGCCTCGCCGCCCTCCTGCGGCTCGAGCACAGGCCCCCCGGGGCCGGCGGACCACCGGCCGGACGAGGAATCCAGGGTGAACGTCACGCGGCCTCTGGCCCCGTCGGGGGGATCTTCACGCCGGGTCAGGGCCAGGCCGTAGGCGCCGTCCTCCTTCAGCAGCAGCTGCACGGCGTACCGGCCCAGCGCCCGCTCCACACGTTCCGCCAGCTGCCGCCGCGCGTCGGGGGCGAGCCCCGCGGGCAGCCCGGCCTCCAGGTGCGCCCGCGTGGCCTCCACGTCCAGCGCCCAGGCGCCGTGGGCGCGGGGCCCGTCGGAGGGCGGCACCCGTGGGTCGCTGGCCTGGGGGGCGAACGAGGCACCGAGCACGCGCTGAAGGGCCTGAGAGGCTGCGTCCAGGTCGGCTTCGGCCTGGAGCACGACGCGCACGAGACGGCGGCGGCTGTGGACGACCCAAATCCGGCGCCCCCCGCGCTCGAAGGTCACGGCGGGGGCCTCGGCGAAGGTGGTGGGCGCCCCGCCGATCCCGGACAGGTCGTCGCCCTGGTCGGCCTGCGCCCAGAGCGAGGCGCGCAGCCCCGGGCCCTCGAGCTCGACGCGCGACGCGTCCCTCGAGGTGGCGCTCCAGCCCTCGGGCAGCCCGCGGGCGTCCAGGCCCGTGGGCAGGTGCGCCCACCAGCCTCCGGGGCCGGGCCCCTGGGCGACCCACTGGGCCGGCTCGTGCCCCAGGTCCCAGCGCACGCCGTCCTCCTCCACGGCCAGGGTGCGGATTTGGATGCGGCCCTGGACGCGGGCGCTCACCACGCCGGGCCAGGAATCGGGCATGTCCTGGTAGCCGAAGAAGAGGTAGCGGGCCGCCGTGCCGATCTCCCCCGTGGTCGGGTCGGCCCCCATCCAGGCCCCCACCCAGATCTCGGCCCAGGCGTGCGCCCCCCACATCGGGCCGATGTTCACGTACCCGCTGCACAGCCGGGCCGGGATGCCCAGCGTGCGGCACAGGGCCACGAAGAGCAGCGCGTGCTCGCTGCAGTCGCCCCGGCGCTCCTCCAGGATCTGGAGCGCGCTGGCCTGGGCGACCTCGGCGCTCTCCTTCTCGAGCACGTCGTGGACCCAGCGGGCCAGGCGCGCGGCCGCGGTGCGCGCGTCGGCGGCGTCGCCGACGGCCTCCCGGGCGGCCGCCTGGAGGTCCGGGTGGCCGCAGGGCATCAGCGCCGTGGGCTCGAGCTCGCGCTCGAAGCCCGCGCGCGGCAGGGGCAGGGGCCGGGTGACGCCGGGCGCGTCGTAGGCCCGCAGCTCGGCGGGGATGCTCCAGCCGCCGGCCCGCTCCACGGGGGTCCCGATGCGCCCCCAGGGCGAGGCGGGCAGCTCGGGCAGGCGCCGCTCGGGGTCGGCGCGCAGCTCGATCTCGACCCAGTGCCGGTCCGCGCTCATCACGCGGGCCAAGGGCGGCCGGGACGGCACGGTGATGCCGAACGAGGGCGCGCGCGCGGGCAGGCGCCGGGCCGTGGCCTCCGACACGCGGCGCTGCACCACGCCGCCTTCGCCCTGGCTGCGGACGAAGGCGCCCTCGGCGTCGATCCAGAGCAGGTCCTCCGAGCGCGTCTCGGGGTGGCGCACGATCAGCTTCGTGGCGGGCACCACGCCCTCCTCGGCTTCCACGGGCTCGGGCCCCACGACCTGCACGGGGCTCAGGTGAGCCTTGCGTCCCGGCACGTCCAGGGAGCGCAGGCTCAGCAGGGTCCCCGGGGCGAGGGTGCCAGCCCGGGCGCGCGCGCTGACCAACGCCTCCGCGTCGGTGTGCACGGGGGCGTCCAGGGCGATCGTCACGCGCTCCTCCTGGTCGGCCACGCGCGTGACGTGCTCGTAGCCGGCGCCGGTCCAGGTCGTCTCGAAGCTCGAGCGCCGGCCGGCCTCGGTGACCTCGATCCGCTGCCACCAGAGCGTGCCGTCCTCGTCGCGCTCCAGGTCGATCACCGTGCGGGTCTCGAACACGTCCAGGTGCCCGGCCATGTCGCGGGCCGAGCGGGTGCGCGACTCCGTGCGGTCGTGCACCGTGGGGCGGCCCTGCCAGGTGGAGGCGGTCCAGACGACCTGGGTCCAGCCGATCTTCTGACCCTCGCGCAGGGTCTCGTACCAGCGGGCCCGCGGCGCCGCCGCCTCCTCCGCCAGCGCGGGGGCGCAGCACAGGGCCAGCAGCGGCAGCAGGCGGGCCGCCCCACGAAGGCCCCAGGGAATCCGGCTCGGGTGCATGCGTTGGGCCTCCCGGCGGCATGCTACGACCGTTCCGCCGCGGGGTCGGCGCCGCCTTGCGCGCGCTCCGCCCCTCCCCTGGAATCTGGCCATGCGCCGCCTCGCCCCTGCCGCCCCAGCCCTTCTGGCCGCCCTCGCCCCCCTGGCCGCCCTCGCGCTCGGCGGGTGCGGCGCTCCCCCCCCACCGGCCGAGGGAGGACGGGGCCCGACGGCGGGCCCGCCCACGTGGAGCGCGGTGCGCGAGGAGCAGCTGCCCGACGCCACCCTGATCGACGTGCGGGCCGACGCGCCCTGCCGCCTGCGCCTGGAGGTGCGGGGCACGGAAGCCCGACGCGATGCCGCCGGGGAGCGCCTCCTGGCGGCCGGCGAGTCGGTGCGGCTGTGGTTCTCGGTCCGCGGCCAGGCCCAGCTCCCCAGCTCGAGCGTGCTGCCCCCCGAGGCGCTCGCGGCTGGGCGCACCGAGCCTCAGGGCGTGGTGGTCGCCTACGGTTTCATCGACGGCCCGGCCCAGCGGCGCCTGATCGTGCTGGGCACGCGCCCGGGAGCGGCGCGGCCGCTCGCGCCCGTCGTCGCGCTCCCGCCGCAGGCCCCGCAGCCCCTGCCGCTGGACGGCGAGCTCGAGCTCGGCGCCGTGGGCGTGGTGGACGGGGGCCCGCCGGGGGTCACGCTCGTCGGGGGCGACGGAGGCGCGCGCCTCAAGGGCGGGGACCCCACGCAGGAGGCCGGGCAGGCGCAGATCGTGAGGCTCGTCCTCCGCGTCGAGAGAATGGCCCGTGAGTGACGCCGTGAGCACCGAGCCCAGCAGCACCCCGGTCCGCGAGGACGGCCGCACCAGCCGCGGCCGCCGCACGCGCGAGCGTCTGCTCGAGGCCGCCGCGGGGCTGATCCGCTCGCGCGGCTTCCGCTCCACCTCCGTGGGCGACATCCTCGCCGCGACCGGCCTGCCCAAGGGCTGCTTCTACCACCACTTCGAGAGCAAGGAGGCCCTCGGGCTGGCGATCCTCACGCGCTGGATCGCCGAGCTCGAGGGGCGGCTCCTGGGCTACCTGACGAGCGAGGAGGGCCCGCCGCCGCTGGAGCGTATCGCCGCGGCGCTGGACGGCTTCCTCACCGAGCAGGAGCAGGCCGGCTGCCGGGGCGGCTCCGCCTTCGGCAACCTGGCCCTGGAGCTCTCCGACGAGAGCGAGGCCTTCCGCGGCCCGCTCGCCGCGGCCTACCGGCGCCTGAGCGGCGCCTTCGCGGGGCTGCTGGAACGGGCGCGGCGGCAGGGCGAGCTGCGCGCCGAGGCCGACCCGGCCGCGCTCTCCGAGTTCCTGGTGGCCTCCATCGAGGGGGGCATCCTCCTGGGCCGCGTGCACCGGGAGGCGGCCGTGCTCGCCGCCGTGCTCCGCACGGCGGAAGCCCACCTGTGGAGCTTCCGGGCCTGACCCGGTTCCGCGACCCGGTGGAGCGCCGCCTGCGTTTCCAGGGAGGATGACGCGCATGCGCCCCTGGGTGCCCCCGCTGGCCTGCCTGCTCGGGCTCGCCCTCGCCCCGGCGGGGTCGGCGCGGGCGGCGGAGGGCGGGAGCAACCCGGCGGCCCCGGCCCCCGCCGCGCCCGCAGCGCCCCCGGGGCCGCAGGACCTGCCCGAGCCCGCTCCGGAGGTGGCCGGCAGCCTGGGGAACGCGACGCCCTGGCTGGAGAGCCCCGACTGGACGGTGCGCTCGCTGGCCGCCTACGGCCTGCGCCGACGCACCGACGCGGGCGTGATCGTGCTGCTCGCGCGCCTGCTCGCCCGCGAGCAGGACGCGCGCGTCCTGGGCCCGGCGCTCGGGGCCCTGGCGGGCCGGCCGCGGGTGGACCTCGTGGCCGAAGGCGGGGCGCCCCTGGCCGACGCGCTGGTTCGGCTGAGCGAGCATCCCCACCCCCTGGTGGCCGCCCGCGCCACCAGCGTGCTCTCGCGGCTGCCGACCGTGGAGCTGGCCGGGCGTCCCGACCTGCTCCGGGGCTGGTGGGCCCGGGCGCGCCTGGCCCTCGAGCGCGAGCAGCGCGAGCTGCTGCGGCGACGCGCCACGCCGCCCCCCGGGGGGGTGCCGCGCGCCCCGGGGGAGAGCGAGACGGTCGCGCCCGGCGAGCCCGACCTGTACGCCTGGGTCGAGGGCCTGCAGCGCGACGGGCTCGAGCTGGTGCTCGTGATGGACGCGACCGGCTCGATGGGGTCCGTGATCGCGGCGGCCAAGCAGCAGTGCCGGGCGCTGGTGCGGCGCCTGGGCGGGCTGGTGCCGCGCTTCCGCGCCGGGCTGGTGACCTACGACGACGCGGCGCGCCTGCGGGTGGTGTTGACCAGCGACCCGGAGGAGCTGCAGAAGGGGCTGGACAAGGTCGTCGCCGCCGGAGGGGGCGACGTCGAGGAGGGCGTGGACAAGGGCATCGCGCTCGCCCTGCGCCAGGAGCAGGTGGGCTGGTCCCGCAAGGCCCGGCGGGTGATCGTGGTCGTGGGCGACGCCCCGCCGCACGCGCCCGACGTGGCGCCCCTGCTGCGCCGTCTGGCGACCTCGGGCGACGACGAGCTGTTCGAGCACCCCGTGACCGTGCACTGCCTCTCGACGGACGCGGCGGGCGTGGAGCACTTCGGGGCCATCGCCCGCGCAGGGCGGGGCGTGCACCTGACGCTCGGCGGCACGGAGCGGCTGGCCGAGGAGCTGGCGCTGCTCTCCTTCGGCCGGCAGCACCGGGCGCTGGCGCAGGCCTGGCTCGAAGAGCTGGACCGGCTGCGGGCGGCCGAGCGGGACGCGCCCCCTCGCTGACGCTCGACGCCCCGGGCGGCCGCTCAGGCGGAGCGCTGGAGGCAGAGCAGCGTCAGGTCGTCCTTCAGCCGCGGCGCCTGCGTGAACGCGTGCAACGCCGTGCGCACGGCCTCGAGCACCGCCCGGGGCCCGTCCCGGGCGTGGGCGCGCAGCACGCCCATCAGCCGCTGCTCGCCGAACATGTCGAGCTCGGTCTTGGCGTCGGCGGTGCCGGGCGCCGCGGCCTCGGTGGCCCCGTCGGTGAACAGCAGCAGGAGGTCGCCCGGCTCGAGCGTGAAGGGCTCGCCCGGCGGGAAGGCGAACCCGGCGAAGACGCCGAGCATGATCCCGCCCGCGGGCAGCTCGGTCACCTCCCCGGTGGCGGCCCGGTAGACCAGCCCCGGCGGGTGCCCCGCGCTGCACCACTCCACCCGGCCCGTGGCGGGATCCACGGCCCCGAGGAAGAAGGTCATGAACTTCCCCCGCTCGAGGTCGGGGGTGAGGTTGTCGTTGAGCTGGGTCACGAGGTCCACCGGCGCCGTCGTGGTGCGCGCGCCGGCGCGCAGCCACACGCGCGCCTGGGCCATCACGAGCGCCGAGCCCAGGCCGTGCCCCGAGACGTCGCCGACGCCGAAGGCCAGCCGGCCGTCGGGCAGGTCGATCAGGTCGTAGTAGTCGCCGCTGGCGTCCTCGCACAGCTCGTTCATCCCGGCGGCCACGACGCCGCCGAGCTCGCGCTCCACGCGTTCGGGCTGGATCTTGCGCTGGATCTCCTGCGCCAGCGCGATCTCCCGCTCCTGCCGCTCGCGCTCCAGCGCCGCGTGGTGCAGCGTGGCGTTCTCGACGGCGAGCGCGGCGTGGACCGAGAGCGACTCGAGGAAGCCCTCGTCGTCGGCGTCGAAGGTGCCCTCGCGCTTGTTCATCAGCTGGAAGACGCCCACGGTGACGCCGTCGCGGTTGCGGATGGGCGCGGCCAGCATCGTGCGCGTGCGGAAGCCCGTCTTGGCGTCCCAGGAGCGGTCGAAGCGCGGGTCGTCGTAGACGTCGTCGAGCCGGATCGTTGCGCCGTCGGCCGCGACGGAGCCGGCGATGCCCTTGCCCACGGGCAGCTCGATGCGCAACGTCCCGGCCCCCGAGAGCACCTTCGACCACAGCTTGGAGCGGTCCTCGGCGAGCAGGTAGACCGTGCCCCGGTCGGCCGCGACCCCCTCGCGCGCCGCCTTCAGGATGAGCCCGAGAAGCTCGTCCAGGTCGAGCGTCGTGTGCAGCGCGTAGGCCGCCTCCGAGAGCTTGCGCTGCCGCGCCAGCTCGGCCCGCAGCCGTCGGGCCTCCTCGGCGCTCAGCGGCCCGTCCGCGCCCGGCGGCCCGTCGGCGCTCATCGTCCCTCGCCGCCGCCCGGGGCGGGGGACCCGCCGGGCCAGGGGCCTTCGGGGTGCCGGGCGGTCACCACGGAGGTGACGCCGCCCCGGCCCCGGAACGAGCCGACGACCTCGATGCGCCGGGGGGCCAGCGCCTCCACGAGGTGGTCCAGGATGCGGTTCACCAGGGCCTCGTAGAACACGCCGCGGGAGCGGTAGGCCTGGAGGTAGAGCTTGAGGCTCTTCAGCTCGACGCAGCTGCGGTCGGGCACGTAGCGCACCGAGAGGGTGCCGAAGTCGGGATGCCCCGTCAGCGGGCACAGCGAGGTGAACTCGTGGTGCGTGTGCGCGATCTCGTAGCCGCGCCCCGGCTCGGGGTTCGGGAAGACCTCCAGCCGGGGGCCGTCGCCGGTCACGCCAGCCGCTCCTCCAGCGTCACGGGCCCCTCGAGCAGCCGGTGGACCGGGCACTTGCCCGCGATCTCGCCCAGGCGCGCGCGCTGCCCGGCGTCCAGCGCGCCCTCCAGCGTGACGGTCTGCACGATGCGGGGCGGGGCGTCGCCCGCCCCGGGGGCGGGCCGCTCCAGGGTGGCGTGGACGACGACGTTCGTCAGCGGCCACTGCTTGCGCCGCGCGTACATCAGCAACGTCATCGCCGTGCAGCCGGAGAGGGCCGCCAGCAGCGTCTCCTGGGGCGTGGGCCCGGTGCCCTCGCCGCCGGAGGCGACGGGTTCGTCCATGCGCACGCTGGCGCCGCCCGCGCGCGCCTCGACGCGCAGGCCTCCGAGGGTGCGGGTGGTGACCTCGAGCATGGCGGCTCCACGGGGTGCGTCGCGGCGCCACCCTAATCGGGCCCCCATGGACCTGCAACGCGCGCGGGCCGCTACGGAGGGAAGCGCGACGGGTGGCGCGCCGGGCCGGGGGTGGGGGCCACGGTGAGCGGCGCCTCCACGCCCAGCACCTCGGCCGGACGGCAGGCGGCGGCCTCGCAGGGCTGGAGCGTGAGCCTGAGCGCCACGCGGCGGGCCCCGAGCGCGGCCTCGGCGGCCACCCGCAGCTCGCCGCGGATCCAGACCTCGCCGGCCCAGCCGGGGGGCGCCCCCGGAGCCACCACCTGCGCCGCGGGCCAGCGCACCTCGCCCAGCCCGACCGCGGGCTCCGGGGCCAGGGCCAGGGCCGTGGACACGCGCCCCGCGGGTGCCGCGGCGTCGTTGACGTGCCAGCCCTCGTCCAGGCGCAGGCGCAGGGCGAAGCGCAGCGTCGACCCCGGCGGCGCCTGGGCGCGCTCGAGGAACAGGTCGAGGGCGGCCACGCCCTGGCGGACCCGCCCGTCGGGCGGGGCCCCCTCCCCCCCACCGGCCGCGTCGTGGAGCCGCGTGCGCAGCGCCAGCGCCCGCGCCAGGCCCACGACGCCGCGGGCCGTGCCGGCGTGGGCGAGCAGGGGCCGGTAGGCGGCCAGGGTGCGGTCGGCGGCGGCGCGGTAGCGGGCCTCGCCGGTGCGCGCGGACAGGCGCAGGAGCAGCAGCGCCGCGGTCCCGTTGTCGCTGGGGATGGGCGAGTCCCAGACCTCCTTGGCCCGGGCCAGCAGCGCCTCGTGCGCCCCCTCGGCGGTGGCGAAGAACCCGCCGGAGGCCTCGTCCTGGAAGCGCCGCAGCAGGTCGTCGGCCAGCCGGCGCGCCTCGTCCCCGAACGCGGGCTCCCCCGTCGCCTCGGCCAGGTCGAGCAGGCCCTGGGCCACGTGGACGAGGTCCTCGGCGAAGGCAGGAATCTCGGGCCCGGAGTCGCGCGGGAAGCGCAGCAGGCGGCCGGCCGCGTCGCGGTGGCGCTCGAGCAGGCTGCGCGCGAGCGCACGCCCGCGCTCGAGCCAGCCCGGCTCGGCGAGGGCCTCGCCGGCGCGCGCGAACGCGGACAGCAGCAGGCCGTTCCAGGCGGCGATCTCCTTGTCGTCGAGCCCGGGCTGCGGCCGGCGGTCGCGGACGGCGAGCAAGGCACCCAGGGCCCCGTCCAGCCGGGCGAACAGCTCTTCTTCCGCCAGGCCCAGCGCGGCGGCGGTGGCCGCAGCCGAGCGCGGCCAGTGCGGGATGTTGCGGCCGGTCGGGCGCCCGCTGGCCTCCTCGTCGTAGTTGCCTCCAGGCTCCAGGCCCAGCGCGCGCTCCACGAGGTCGGCCTGCGCGGGGGGCAGCGCCGCCCGCAGCTCCGCCACGGTCCAGGTGGTCGTGAGGCCCTCGTGCCCCTCGGTGTCGGCGTCGCGGCTGGAGGCGTAGCCCCCGCCCGGGCGCCGGAGGTCCCGTTCGACCCAGCCGAGCAGCCGGCGCACGACCCGGGCGAAGCGGGGCTCGCGCGTCACGGCGAACATCCCCGCGTAGGCCTGCGCCAGCAGCGCGTTGTCGTAGAGCATCTTCTCGAAGTGCGGCACGAGCCAGGTTCGGTCCACGGCGTACCGGTGGAAGCCGCCGCCCACCTGGTCGTGGACGCCGCCCTCCTCCATGCGCTCCAGCGTCAGGCGGGCCTGCGCCAGGCCCCGTGCGCCCGCGGGCAGCGCGGCCTGGTCCAGGGCGTAGAGCAGCTCGGCGTGCGGGGGGAACTTCGGCTGCTCGCCGTAGCCGCCGTGCTCGGCGTCGAAGGCTTCGGCGAGCCCGGCCTCCAGGCTGCGCAGCACCTCGGCGTCGCTGCCGGTGGCCGGGGGCAGGCGGGGGCCGGCCAGGGTCCGGCGCACGCGCTCGGCGATCTCGTCGGCCTGCTGCTCGAGGGCCGCGCGCCGCGCCCGCCAGGCCTCGCCCGCGCGGGCGACGAGCTCGTGGAGGGCGGGACGGGGCAGGTAGGTCCCCCCCCAGAAGGGGCGGCCGTCGGGGGTGAGCAGCACGGTCATGGGCCAGCCCCCGCGGCCCGTGAGGAGCTGGACGGCGGTCATGTAGACCCGGTCGAGGTCGGGCCGCTCCTCGCGATCGACCTTGACGCAGACGAAGGCGGCGTTGAGCAGCCGAGCCGTGGCCGCGTCC